>JAISKX010000018.1 GCA_031260765.1 Endomicrobium sp.
TTTTTAATTCAGCCAATCTTTTTTTAAGCATTCCAATCAAAAGTTTTTCAGTCTCTATTTGAGAGACTACGACATTGCCATGCGGGTCTCTATCGAGTAATAATTCCATCGCTATATGATTTGGAAGAGAGTTTAAAAGCGCGGACAAATGAGGGGAAAGTTTTGAAGATGCAAGTTCCTTTTTGTCTTTGTCCGACAATATTGCGCTTGAAAATTCTGAGCCGTTTTGGGAAAGAATATCATTTAGAGCATTAATCAATTCTTTAAATTCGGGGATAAATTCAATCAAACCCTCAGGCACTAAAACCACTCCGAAATTCTTTCCTTTTTGCGCTCTTGCTATGACAATCTCAGCTAAATCGTCTATCACTTGGGCGAGAGTTTTGTTTTTTTCTTTCACTTCTTCCCCAATCAAAACAATATTGGGTTGAGTTTTAAAGCCTACTTCTAAAGTTATATGCGATGCGCTTCTGCCCATCAGACGGATAAAATGCCAATATTTTTGAGCGGAGTTTGCATCCCTGCAAATATTGCCCGCAAGTTCTGAATAAATTTTTGTCGCAGTATCAAAGCCGAAAGAAGCTTCTATCAAATCATTTTTTAAATCTCCATCTATGGTTTTTGGGACGCCAATGACCGATACCGGGATATTTTCTTTCTTAGCAAATTCCGCTATCACAGCCGCATTGGTATTTGAATCATCTCCTCCGATAATTACGAGAGCGTCAATTTTTTCGCCTTGAAATGTAGCTTTTGCCGCAAGCAGATGTTCTATGGTTTCTATTTTAGTTCTGCCGGACTGAATGCAATCAAAACCGCCGGTATTTCTATATTCATGCAGAAAATCTTTTTCTAATATTTTGCATTCGTCTTTGATAATGCCCGAAGGACCGCCGATAAAACCTATGAGAGCATTTTTCTTATTTGCTTTTTTGAGCCCGTCAAAAAGTCCCGCTATAACATTGTGCCCGCCGGGCGCTTGTCCGCCGGACAATACCACTCCAACTGTGATTTTTTTCTTTTTGATAGCGCTATTGGCGCCTTTTTTAAAGTCTGCAAGAGCCATACCGTAAGTGTTTGGAAACTTTTCTTTAATCTGCTCTTGATTTTCTTGCGGCTTAGCCGCCGCGCCTTGTTTGATTTGGACGAAAGGCGCTCCTTTTGACAATACCGACGGCAATTGAGGTTTAAACTTATAGCGTTCTGTTTGCAATTCTGAAAAATTAGTTTTCTTAGGCATATCAGCCTCCTATACTATTTTTTATCGCTTGTTGTCATTCTGCGCGAAGTCGCAGAATCTATAACAACAAACTCCTTTGCACTACTAACAGCCAAGGCTTGAATTACATACAATGGATTCTGCGACTTCGCGCAGAATGACAGTCGCTGTTAGCGCAGAATGACAGGCTTTAAGAAAGTCCGGGAATATTCATTCCGCCCATCATTTCCTTTGATGTTTGAGCCATTTGTTCTTGTGATTTTTTTGAAGCCTCGTTGAAAGCGTCTAAAATAAGTTTTTGCGCTTTGTCTTTGTCCTCGCTAAAAATGTTTTGAGGAAGCTCTAAACTCAAAAACTCGCATTTAGCATTTGCTTGAATTTTAATGCCTTTATGCTCAGTATCCACAAAAATGCTTTTTAATTTTTTGTCCATCTCTCCAAATTTGCTTTTCATAGCCATTGCTTCTTTTGCCATTTTAAATAATTCCATATTATCCTCCTATATCTTTTTGTCTTTATTAAAATTCTTGTCCCTGATGACCATAATGCGGACGGCGACTGCAAGTATAAGCCAAATAATTACTCCCGCCCAACCCGCAATTTTGACAACTTTTGCTATGCCGAGCCAAGCCGAAATTTCAACTTCTCTTACCAAACATATCACGCCTGCGATGCCAAAAAATGTGGATATAAGAAACATATTCTTATAGAGTTTTGCTTTTTTACTTTGTTCTTGTTTCGCTTCCTGTTCCTGTTCTTGATTCATTGATTTTCTCCATTTTTAAAATTATCCTAAACACGATTAGATTTAATAATAATAAAACTGCCGCTGTGATGATGCCGAAGACAATGCCTTTTTTTAATGCTATTACAATGCCGGCAATAATATCTGCGGCAAATAAAAAGTAAAAAAATCTTTTGATAAGTTTAAAGTCCATTGTTTTTCCTTTCGTGCTGTCATTCTAATTATCGGCTAAAATCTTCATCTCTGTGATTCTTTCAAGCAAAGAGCCTTTTTTGGCGCCTTTGCCCAAATCCGTATTTGTCACCACAATTCTATTTATAACAAAAGTTCTTTTATTATCGTCTTTATCGCTATAGCCCCATATAGAATGTATTACGAAAGGAACGCCTTTTTCAGAACCTATATAGAGCATTATATGACCCGGAAAATATAATAATGAGGCTCCTGCAAAAGCTCTTGATATTATCGTTTGCGCTCTTTTAGCGGCGGATATATCTTTATTGAATTTGATATTTGAAAGCGCCGCGCTCTGACGGATTTGCGAGCCCGAATTTCTCGGCAATTTGATTCCGAAACAAGCAAAAAGGTTTTTTAAAAAACTTGAACAATCCTGATATTCTCCCTGTCCGCCCCACCCATAGGGAGAATTTAATTGTTTAAAAGCCTGAGTCAAAACATTGCGTTGAGTGTATTTTAAATAGCCTATTGATATATCAGAGGCATTAACAAAAGCAGGCTTGATTTTCAAATTTCCATTCCCATCGCGATAAGGCATTTTTATTTGAATTATGCCGTCGTCTATTTTGACGGCAGTAAGCTCAGTTCCTGCATTTACTTGAGCGCAAAAGATTCTTCTCTCGCTATCTTCATATATATCTGTGACGGGGGATATTGCGACAATAAGAATATTTTGCTCCTGCTCTGATTCTGTAGGCGCGGGATTTTTCTTTTTGCTGTTTTTTGATTTGGCGCTTATTTGTTTAGCGGAAGGCTTTGCCGTTTGAAAGGTTGAAATCTGTCTGTTTAGATATTGGCTTAAATCCTCTTTTGAACAAAATGCCATATCGTCGGATGATATCCAGCCTTCTGTTTCCGGCGCCACTACAAAAAACCATTTTTCATCTTCTGTCGCATATAATACTGCAAGAGGCGTCCCCAGATTTATTTGCGTCGCTTGAACTCTGTCCAATCCTTCTGTTTCTAATGAAGAATATAAAATATCTTTTGTAGGCAAAATCCTAAGCGGAGCTGATTTTATTGTAAGGGCAAGCAAAGGCTCGCTATTTTCGCTTAAAATCTCATAATTTATATTCTGGTCTATTTCGTCAATGAATTCTTTAACGCCTTTTTGATTTAAAGACGAGTCATAATATTTTCTATAAGAATTCAGCGTCTTTTTATATGCTGTTTTAAAATATTTTCTGTAATATCCATCTTTAAAAGTCAAAATATCTTTCAATAAATTGGCTTTAAAAAACTCTTTATTTACAATATCAATCTGTTTGCCGCTCAACAATATATTGTCGGGATTATCAATCTTAGAAATCCAATATCCCGCGCTTTTCATATCCGGACTGACTCCGTCAAAAACAATCGGCGCAGGAGATAAAATCGGTCTTTTTACACTGCATCCGACCAAAACCACAATCGCAAGTAAAAAGCAAGATAATATTAAACTTATTTTTTTTATGTTCATATTTTTTACCCATTACTGAAAACAATCCCGTCCATTAACAGAATCTGTCATTCTGCATCAACAGCCTGTCATTCTGCGCCCTGCAACTTGATTGTCATTCTGCGCGAATCTTGCTCGTCATTCTGCGCGAATCTTGCTTGTCATTCTGCGCGAAGTCGCAGAATC
>JAISKX010000040.1 GCA_031260765.1 Endomicrobium sp.
TATCGCACAATCAACGGCATCCCCCAATACCTAACCGACATCATCAATCCCGACCAAAAATACAGCGCCGCAGACTTCGTCCATGACGCCAATATAAAAATAGACGAAATAATAAACAAAGGCAAACTCCCCGTAATAGCAGGCGGAACAGGCTTATACATAAAATCCCTGCTATACGGTCTTGACGAAATGCCACCTGCCGATGAAAACTTGAGAAAAACCCTCTCACAAAAAACAAAGCAAGAACTTTACGAAGCCCTTTTAAAACTTGATAAAGATTCCGCCATAAAAAACAAAGACAATCCCCAAAGGCTTTTGCGCGCCTTAGAAGTAAATATCCTCTCAGGCGTCCCAATGAGCCGACATTTCAAACCCAAAACCCCCAAATTTGACTTCAAACATATCAATCTTAAAGTAGAAAATGCCGTCCTATATCCCATAATAAATGAAAGATGCCGATATATGTTAGAAAGCGGAATGATAGAAGAGACACAAAAAGTTTTAGCCATGGGCTATAAAAAAGATTGTCCCGCCCTAAGCGGCATAGGCTACAAAACCATAATCCAATACTTAGAAAACCAAATCTCAAAAGCTGAATTATTAAATCTCTTTTGCGCCGACACCAGACACTATGCCAAACGCCAAAACACATGGTTTAGGAAAGTCGGCTCAAACAGACAATAGCGCATTTCTTATATAGTCCGCTTTGCAAACAAAAACCGTCGTGGTTTGTATTTATATATAAATTTGATATAATCCCCGCACAATCAGGACAAAAATAAGAAAAAAAGAGGAGCAATTAAGATGGCATTTGAGAAGAAGACAGTAGTAGAAAAATTCAAAACTCATCCGACAGATACAGGTTCTGCAAATGTGCAGATTGCGATTTTGACTTCAAAAATTGAATATCTTTCAGAGCATTTCAAAAAATTCCCCAAAGATTTTGCATCAAGAGCGGGGTTTTTAAAAATGATAGGGCAAAGAAGAAAGTTATTGGCTTATGTCAAAAAGCACAATCAAGAAGGTTATGCGGAACTTATCAAAAAACTCAATTTGAGAAAGTAAGACAACCCTACCTGTAAAAAAATCATTCATTTGTCAATCATTTTTGATATTTATGATTTATCCGAAGGCAATATATTTATGTCGTTTGGTCGCAAAGGCGGACAATGATTCGCCCAAAATATAATAAAAATAGGATGCAAAAAATAAAAAGAGTTCGGTAAAAATCGAACAATGGAGAGTAAAAAGTGGAGTATTTAAAAAAAGAAATTGAAGTAGCAGGAAAGAAGTTTGAAATTGAAATAGGTAAAGTTGCAAAACAAGCAAGCGGAGCTTGCACAGTAAGAGTAGGCGATACTATGATTTTTGCTGCGGTAGTAGCCTCAAAAGACCCAAAAGAAGGCATAGATTTTATGCCTTTGACAGTGGATTTTAGAGAAAAGATGTATTCAGTAGGCAGAATTCCGGGCGGTTTTTTTAAGAGAGAAGCAAAGCCCAGAGATGCAGAAATCCTCGTAAGCCGTATTATAGATAGAAGCATAAGACCGCTTTTCCCAGAATATTGGAGAAATGACACTCAAGTAGCAGTATGGGCTTTGTCCTATGATGGTCAAAATAGCGCAGACATACCGGCAGTTTTGGGAGCGTCCATAGCTCTTACCATATCGGAAATCCCTTTTGCAAAGCCTATATCTTCTGCAAGAATAGGCAGAGTAGGCGGCAAATTGATTGTAAATCCTACCGTTGAAGAGTTGGCGGCAAGCGATTTAGAATTGTTGGTGAGCGGCACAAAAGACGCTTTGACTATGGTTGAAGCAGGCTCAAAAGAAGTATCCGAAAGCGAAATGCTTGAAGCTTTAAATCTCGCCAAAGAAACAGTAAGCGCAATCAGCGCATTCCAAGACACACTACCTAAGAAAACCAAAATCGCAATAGACCCCCCCAAATACAATGAAGCTTTAAAAGCCGATATAGAAGCAGAGGCAGTGTCCAAAGCCCAACAAGGCGTGACCATAAAAGAAAAAGAGGAAAGAGAAAAATTCTGGTCAGATTATAAAAAGGACATAAAAGCAAGGCTTATTGAAAAATATCCCGAAGAAGCCCCTGCAACAATAAGCGCAATTTTGGAAGATATATATTACAAGAAAGCCAGAGAGCTTGTTTTAGACAAAAAAGTGAGAACTGACGGGCGTAGTTTTGAAGAGATAAGACCCATCACTTGCGAAACGGGACTTTTGCCAAGAGCGCATGGCTCTTCTCTTTTTACAAGAGGACAGACTCAAGCTCTTGCCACAGTCACGCTCGGCTCTGCCGGGGATAAGCAGATTATGGACGGTATGGTTGGAGAATATAAAGAAAGATTTATGCTTCACTATAATTTTCCGGGTTTTTCCACAGGCGAGGCTAAAGGCGACAGAGGCACAAGCAGAAGGGAAATCGGTCATGGCAATTTGGCAAGAAGAGCATTGTTTCCTGTTTTGCCGAGCGAAGAAGAATTCGGCTATACAATAAGAATTGTTTCCGATATTTTAGAATCAAACGGCTCGTCTTCTATGGCTTCAGTTTGCGGAGGTTCTCTTGCTTTGTTTGATGCCGGAGTTCCCGTAAAAGCTGCAGTAGCGGGCGTCGCTATGGGTCTTATAAAAGAAGGCGAAAAATACGCTATTTTAACCGACATTATGGGTATGGAAGACCATTTGGGCGATATGGATTTTAAAGTCACAGGCACAAGAAAGGGAATTACAGCTTTGCAGATGGATATAAAAATATCGGGTCTTACCACAGAGTTGATGTCTCAAGCTTTAGAGCAGGCAAAAAGAGGCAGACTTTTCATATTGGATAAAATGTCGGCTCTTATTGATTTGCCTAAAACAACTCTTTCAGATTATGCGCCTAAAATGGCTACCACGCAAATTCCTCCCAAGAAAATCGGAGAATTGATAGGACCTGGCGGCAAGAACATAAAGAAAATTCAAGAAGAAAACGCTGTTGATATAGATATAGACGATAATGGTTTGGTCTCTATAACAGGGGCTGATATTGTAGGCGTCAATAAAGCTTTGGAATTGGTAAAAATGATTGCCGTTGAGCCCGAAGTAGGCAAAATCTATAATGCAAGAATTGTAAAAATAATGGCTTTCGGCGCTTTTGCCGAGTTCTTGCCGGGCAAAGAAGGGTTAATTCATGTGTCTCAAATTTCTGACAGTCATGTTAAAAATGTAGAGGATGTCTTAAAAGAAGGTCAAGAAGTAAAAGTAAAATTGACCGAAATAGATAAACAAGGCAGACTAAACCTAAGCATAAAAGCCGCAATAAGATAAAATCCCATCTGCCCCCCTTGCGGGGGAAGTCCGCCTGAAAGGCGGGAAGGGGGGTATAATAAATCTGTTTTTCATCTATGTTTTTGGAAAACGATAAGCGATTGTTTCCCCTTTCACAGCTTTCACAAAGCTTCTCCTATCAAGGGGCAGATAAGAGGTCAGTATGGAAAACACAGACATAAAATCCACAGTAAAATCTCTTTATGATATTATGACTGACGAATATATTCAGGAATTAGAAGTCAATTCCAAAGATTATTCCGTATCAATCAAGAGAAAATCTGAAAAAACCATTGTTGCCGCCGCCCCCCCAAAGAGCGTTCAAAAGCAAGAGCTTCCCATAGAACAAAGCCAAGACAAAACTCAAATACAAGAATCAACCGCGCCGCTCAAAGTTCAAATTGCAAGCGAAAACGCTATAAAGTCTCCAATCACGGGCATTTTTTATAGAGCCGCATCTCCCGCATCTCCAGTTTTTGTCAATGAGGGCGATATTGTAGAGGCGGGCAAAGTGATATGTATTATAGAAGCTATGAAAGTTATGAATGAAATTAAAGCTTCGTCAAAAGTAAAAATAGTAAAAATCCTTTCAGAAAACTCCAAATCCGTAGAAGCAGGTCAAGACTTATTTGAAATAGAAAAAATGTAAATATGAGCAAAAAAGATAAAAGCACAAAAAAAGTCGGAAATCCAAAAAAAAACAGGGATGTGTTAGCCCTGTTTTTTGCTTTGATTGCATTTATTAGCGCTTATGCCATTATTTTACCTAATGAGTCCGGCATAATCGGAGCCGCTTTTTCAACTCTTATGTTTCAAATCTTTGGAACAGCTTCCTACCTTTTCCCCATCATCTTGTTGTGGCATTTTGTCATCTATATAAGCAAATCCTTTGAAATCAGAGAAAAAACGGATTTTTTTTGGTCAGTTCTGTGCATAATTTCAGCCTCAGTTCTTTTTGCGCCGATGAAAGCGCATTTTCTAATCAATGCAGACGGCGGCTGGCTCGGCGCTAAACTTTATCCTTTTTTTGAAGAGTTATTGGGTTTGTGGCTTGCTTTTGCCGTCATCTTAATAGTTTTTGTCTTTTCCATATTCAATTTATTTAGAATATCTTTCACTAAGATAATAAGCGCCATAATGGAAAATAGAAGGATTAAAAAAGAGCAAGAAGCAAAACAACCAAAAATCATAGAGAAAACCCCAGAACCCGCG
>JAISKX010000047.1 GCA_031260765.1 Endomicrobium sp.
ATGTTCTGTCCGCTGCGTTTGAATTTACTGCCAAAACCGCGGCGATTGAAAGCGCCGTTGCTACTAATGCTAATTTTCTCATTTATTTTCTCCTGTTATTACTCATTTACGGACTTAGCGTCCGAAATGATTATGTTTATTTTTTATTTCCTTGCGAAGCATTGGAGGACAAGTCATAGTCCACCTTGACTTTGAACTGCTCTTTCTTTGTTTCAAACCATCTTTCAAATTTATCTCTTGCCAAAATTCCTTTGATTTCCGGCTCAGCTTGCTCATAAGATATTGTTGGGAGATTTTGTTGAGATACTTTCCTTATTATGTGATAACCGTAATTCGTCTCAACTATATTTGATGTCTCTCCATTTTTGAGAGATAAAGCCGCTTTCTCAAATTCTGGAACCAAAGCCCCTATCCTAAAAGGTCCTATCAAACCGCCGTTTGAAACCGACGCTTTATCTTGAGAGTATTCTTGAACGACTTTTTCAAAAGATTCGCCTTTTTGCAAGGCATCATAAGCTTTGTCGGCTTCCGCTCTGTCTGTCACAAGTATATGGCGCACTGTATAAGATATTGGAGATTGATAGGCGGCTGAATTGGCATTGTAATAAGCTTGCGCATCAGCATCGCTTATAATCATCTCTTCTTGGATTTGTTTCAAATACATTTCAAGCATTAAGCCGTCTCTATATTCATCAAATTGCTGTTTCTGCTGTTTCGCGAAATCGGCTAAAATATCTTTATATTCTTTACTTTTGTTCACTTTTGCTTGTTTAGCGGCTTCTATCATCACAGTTTCTCTTAAAAGAGTATCAATAAATTGCCTTCTGCCCAAAGGGGTATTTGCATAATTCTGATATGCTGGGGGGGTGGTTGCAAGTCTTGCTTCTACCATTGATTCTGTGATTGTGGTTTTACCCACTTTTGCTATTACAGGCTCTTTGTTTTTGCAAGAAACTAAAACAAGTAATGAAAAGCCAAAAAGCATACTAAATACAACTATTTTTCTATTCATTGGAACTCCTTTTTTAACAACGGGCGCGATATTACTAAATTTAGAGCATTTTAGTCAAACAGAAGTATAGCGCGCTACAATCAGGGTTTGCATTATTTTATGCATTGATTGAACCATAAAACGCATATATTGCAAATTTATTGCAATGTTTTGCCTATCCAACCTTTGTTCTGTCTTGTATGTATCTACAATACCGTCAAATGCGCTTCTGCCATTCTTGTCATGTTAAACAATTTGGATTCCTCTTGCCATAGGTTTTATTTTTTGCCGCCTTTTAGGTCTTTTATCATCATAAAGATGAGGTCGGCGGCGGAGTATGACCAGAGAGCTGCCATTAATAGATATATGAATGTGATGTTCATGGAATTGCCTGATAGGATTTGGACGGCGTATTGACGCATTGCAACATAATCTTTGGGAATATCATTGACATCAATAGACATTGTCATAAATATGGACGACAGTATAATTACTAATAATAAAACGCCAAATATTATGAAGGCTTTTTTAAATTTCGCAAGTAATAAATGTCCAAGACCCGGAATTACAAAAAATGTGAGAAAAAGCGCGCCTGCATATCTTAAAACTATAAAAAATTTATTTGGTTTATCCATTTTGCCTCCATCCGTTTTCTAAACCTAAACTGTCCATATAATCTAATGCCTGCTGATACTGCCCATTATCAAGTTTTTGCGGCATTTTTAAATCGTCGGACTTATAGGCTTTGTGATATTGCGACATTATACTTATATAAGTATCTTTTGAAAGTTCTTTCGCTATAAAATCCAAACAAGCCTTAGTATTTTCAATCTCATTAGGCAAAACCAAATGCCTTATTAAAAGTCCTTTTTGGGCTATACCGTCAGAGTCAAAAGAGAGATTGCCTACCTGTCTTTTCATTTCTTTTAAAGCCGCTCTATTTGCTTCAACATAATTTTTAACATTGGAATATCTAAATGCAATATCGTCATTGCTATATTTGATGTCGGGCAAATAAATATCAATAAGTCCTTCCAAAAGGCGAAGAGCCTCAACGCTCTCATAACCGCTTGAATTATAGAGGAGCGGGATTTTTAAACCTTTTTGTTTTGCCTCATAAATCGCTTTTGCTATATGAGCGCTATAATGCGTCGGCGTGACCAAATTTATATTGTGAACGCCTTTGTCTTGCAAGTTCAACATAATGTCAGCCAAATCATCATTAGAAATTTCCCGTCCATTGCCCAATTGGCTTATAGGATAGTTTTGGCAAAAGACGCAATTTAAAGAGCAATTGCTAAAAAAAATCGTCCCAGACCCGCGCGTCCCGCTAATAGGCGGCTCTTCCCCATTATGAACGGTATGGCTTGCTATAAAAATTTTATCCGCAGTCTTGCAAACTCCCTTGACGCCTTTATTGCGGTTGACGCCGCAAGCGCGCGGACAAAGCGAACAAGAGTCCATCATTAAAAACAATTGAATTATATTTTGTTGTGTATTCATAGTTTTTATTGTAAGCCGATTTAATAAGAATTTGGCTTATAAAATAATCGTCAC
>JAISKX010000135.1 GCA_031260765.1 Endomicrobium sp.
CAATGGGAGTTAAAATAGGATATTATCATGACACAAAAAAAGATTGCAAAAACTGACAGTAAATTGAATGGTAATTATATCGCGGACATTAAAAAGATTGTAGAGCAAGCGAGAGTAAAATCTTATTCTGCCGTAAATTTTGCTATGGTAGAAGCATATTGGCTTATTGGAGAAAGGATTGCGCAAGAAGAACAGCATGGAAAAAAACGAGCTGATTATGGAGAGTATGTTATTCAAAATGCTTCACAATCTTTAACGAAAGAATTTGGAAAAGGTTTTTCCGAGCGTAGTATTCGTCAATACAGACAATTTTATTTAATGTTTCCACAATTGCAATTAGACCATGCTAAAGATTCGGCGAACAGCGTTCGCCAAATTCACAAATCATCAATTTATTCATTAACTTGGTCGCATATACAAAGAATTCTTCGCGTCAGCGATCCCGCCGCGCGCGAGTGGTATATGAAAGAATCTGCTCAACAGATGTGGACTTTCCGCACGCTTGACCGTAATATAACGACGCTTTATTATCAACGGATAATGGCGTCTGCAAACAAAAACCCCGTTGTCAGAGAAATGCACAATAAAACAAAAGAATTCCAATCCGATAAATTTAATTTTATTAGAAGTCCCAATGTTTTAGAGTTTTTAGGATTGCCATCAAATGCAGGCTATACAGAGGCGGATTTAGAAAAAGCAATCATCACTCATATTCAACAATTTATGCTTGAACTTGGAAAAGGATTTGCCTTTATATCCCGCCAACAATTGATAAGAACGGAAACTTCTGAATTTTATATAGACCTTGTCTTCTACAATTATATACTTAAATGTTTTGTTTTAGTTGATTTAAAAACAACTAAAATCACTCATCAAGATATTGGGCAATTGGATATGTATGTCAGAATGTTTGATGATTTGCAAAAAGGAGAAAATGACAATCCAACAATCGGTATTTTACTTTGCGCTGAAACAGATAAAACCATAGCAAAATATTCTGTTTTAAATGAAAGCAAGCAATTGTTTGCCTCAAAATATTTGCCGTATCTGCCGACAGAAAGAGAACTTGTTGCAGAGATTGACAAACAAAAAGCGTTTTTAAAACTTCAAGCGGATAATGTAAAATCATAAGAACAAATAATTAATGAGGAGAGTAAATGAGAAAATTAGCGAGTATTCAAAAAATTACGGAAATAGTTCCTATTCACAATTATAGCAGGGTGGTGTTGGCGACAGTTCTTGGGTATAAAAGCGTAATCAAAAAAGGGGAGTTTAAAGTAGGCGATTTGTGCGTGTTTTTTGAAGTGGATTGCGTCTTGCCCAGAAAACCGGAATATGAATTTATGAGACAGCACGGGTTTAGAATCCGTATGGTAAAAATCTGCGGCGTGTTTTCTGAAGGGTTAATTATCCGTCTTGAGCAATTGCCTCAATGCGAAATCCTTAAAACAATGCCAGAAGGCTCGGATTGCACGGAGATTTTGGGCGTTGAGAAATACATTCCCAAATCCCTTCCCCGCGATGTCAGCAAATATGCAGCGATAATCAAGATTTTAAGAAAAATCCCTATAATAGGCTGGGTGCGCAACTATTTTAAAGAAAATATGGAAGGAAAGTTTCCCACAAAATATGTCAGCAAAACAGATGAAGACCGCTTTCAAACTATGCCTGAAAAATTAAAATTATTGATTGGGCAAGAGGTGGTTTGCACAGAAAAGGTGGACGGTTTTTCCGCCACTTATTTAATGGTCAAAAGAATAATACGGCTGCCTTTGCGGAGCAAATTCGTTTATTTTAGCGGATACAGAAATAAGTTTGACGACCCATTGGACAAAACAGAAATTTATCATATTTCTCAGACCAAAAATATAAAAGCAAAATTACAAAAACTCTTAGAACTCGTCCGCGAAAAATTTAAGGAAGAGCCGTATCATTTAAAAGGCGTGGCAATTCAGGGCGAGATTTTTGGTATCGGCGTTCAAGGAAATCCCTATAAAGTGGAAGAAGTCCGCTATAATGTTTTCAATATAAGACCGATATTTAAAGAGCAAATAAGAGTCACTCTTAGCTATGCTGATATGCTCAAACTCTGCCAAGAAATAGATTTAGACTGCGTTCCGCTATTGCAAAAAATTGAAATCACAGAAGATTTTATAGATAAAATGTTAAAAGAGGTGGCGACAAGAACATCAACATATAATAGTAAAACTCCTATGGAAGGTTTTGTCTGCCGTGTGGAAGGGCAAAAATCCCTCACAACTACCCAAGAAGTAATAGAGTCATTCAAAATCCTAAACCCAATATATTTAATGAAATATCAAGACGCTTATGAAAGGCGAATGGGTTTGCGCAATGAATAATCGGCTATTTTCCATCATATACTAAAATCCCAATTTGACTGAATGCCCCAATATGTATTGACAGCAGCGGACGGGGCTATTGCGTATTGATAACCGATAAATCCGAGCGGCGCAAAAGCCAAAAGAAAATGTAATAGCACAACAAATAATGAACTGATGCCTTTTAACCCGTCCACATATTCAATTCTTTGCGTAGTGAACATAATTATACTCTCCATTTATTAGACTTCTTACATAACTGCCCTATGGATTTTTGAATCCACTTGACAGCTTACTCCTCAAAAATCTCGGATATCCAATCAAAAAGTTTTCCAATAGAAAGATTATCTTTTATGAGAAAGGAATTTATTTAGGAATTAAAAATTTTATTTATATCGTCATACCGTTCAAAAACTTCTTTTTTCCACCAAGAAGTTTCTTCTCTTGCGGCAATATCGGCTTTACTATACACTAACAGAATACGAACTTGTCTGATATTCTCATCAATACATAAAATACATCTATTGCCTGAAGATTTTGGAGATATGCGGGTTCCTTCAACTGCAAAATCTAATTTGACGAGTTTATAAGAAGCGCTTGTTTTAATTAAATCTGCTCGTTTATATAAAAGCATTGTATCTATGCGCTCACAAACTGCAATTATGTCTTTTAAAGTTCTGTCCCATGCGCTCTTATATTTTTTTATAAAAGTTTTAATAAAATGCCTTTGCGTATATTGTTCTAAAACAACATTATAATTTGATGTCGCCATATACTTTTTCCGGTTCTTCTTGAGTAATTAATCCATAGGGAATAATCTCGCCGTCCCTGCAAATCTGCCAAGGTAATTGTTCATGCGTAAAATCTACTAAATCCTGCGTTGCTTTGCCTTTCCAAGCATTTCCAATTTTGTTTATCAAAGCAAGTTCTTCTTTTGACAATTTATCGGTAGGGGCGTTTTCTTCTATAAGAGAAAACAGTATGGCTTTACCTTTTGGCTCGCGAATTATTAACCCGTTTTCTTCCATTTCATCTAATGCGCGAAAATAAATATCTGCCACAGGACCTTGAGGCAGTCTGCGGTATTGCATTTGAGACATAGATTGATTCTTTATGTAATACCAAATAAAATCGGCAAGATATGCTAATTTCGCCAATTTTGTTTTTGTGATTTTGCCATCAGCATCCGCTCCAAATTTCAAAGAATTTAAAATAATCTGTTTGTATTTTTCTACGGATTCTATCGGGTCGCAAAAAATTTCCGCTCCATCAATAGACCCTACAATTTCTTCAAGGCTGATTCTAAACGCTATCGCTAATGATTTTGCTTGGGTTAAAGTCAAATCCTTTTTACAATTTTCTATATTATTATATGTAGGGCGGCTAACGCCTATAATATCGGCTGCTTGCTGCTGCGTAAGTCCTCGCGCTAAACGCGCTTTTTCTATAGAATTGATTTGTTTATTCATTTTTTATGCCTCCTATTTGATATATGCTAACATATAGAAGTAAAAAAATCAAACATTGAATGTAAAAAGAATGTACATTTGGGGCTATATAAACTTTAACTTTCATTGTTGAGCAATTTAAATGTATTTTTTTTGACTTCACGCGCCCTTTTTGATACTATCCCGCCAATCCAAAACAAAAGGAACTCTCTTAAATGACAAGCGCTTTTTTAACTTCACCTGTATTGCCAATAGGTATATTTAATTTCAAGTCAAAAACGCATTATAAAATCAATCAGTTTTTATTGTATTGCATATCATTTATACACTATATCAAAAACACCTTTCGGCATTTTGCCAAAGGTGTTTTTGTTTTATGGGATAAACAATGACAACCTATAATTTCAATGAAAACACAAGAGTGAAAATCCCCGCCATTTTAACCTTAACAAGACTTGGTTATAAATACTTGTCTTTAAAAGATATTGATTGGGATAAGCAAACTAACATAGTTGAAAGCATATTTTTAACATCGTCAAAAAAAATCAATCCTACAGTAGAAGAAGCCGAACTTAAAAAACACCTTAAAAAAATTCAAACAATTCTTGATAATCAAGACTTAGGGGAAGCATTTTATTCCTTACTTGCATCAAAGTCAGGGATAAAAATAATAGACTTTGAAAATCCTCAAAACAATACTTTCAATGTGGTTACAGAAATGCCTTGCAAAAATGACGATGAAGAGTTTAGACCTGACATTACTATTTTAGTCAATGGGATGCCGCTTTCTTTTATAGAGGTAAAAAAGCCAAACAATAAAGAAGGTATGCTTGCTGAAAGAGAGAGAATAAACAAAAGATGTCAAAATATGAAATTTCGAAAATTTATCAACATAACGCAGATAATGTTATTTTCTAATAATATGGAATATGAAGATGGAGCAATACAGCAAGTTCAAGGCGCTTTTTATGCTACAACCGCCAAAGAAAAAGTTTTATTCAATCAATTTAAGGAAGAAATACAATCAGAACTTTATCAATATTTAAAAGACCAAGATGATGAAATAGAAAATTTTGTTTTAAAAGATACAAACAATTCTACAATCAAATACTCTAAAGAGTTTATTGAGAATAAAAATACTGAAAAACCAACAAATAGGATAATCCTATCTTTATTTAGTATTCAAAGATTTCTAACCGTATTAGAATACGGCATTGCTTATATAAAAAAATCAGATGAGAATGGAGCAAGACATACAGAAAAACACATAATTCGGTATCCGCAATTTTTTGCGAGCCTTGCAATAAGAAGAAAGTTAGAAGATGGCGATAAAAAAGGAATAATTTGGCATACGCAAGGAAGCGGTAAAACAGCGCTTTCTTATTTCAATGTTAAATGGCTAACAGATTATTTTTCTAAAAAGCAGACGCTTCCAAAATTTTATTTTATTGTTGATAGAATAGATTTATTAAAACAAGCAAGGGAAGAGTTTACAATCAGAGGGTTAAAAATAAATTCTATTGACAGTAAAGAAGATTTCGTTAAGGATTTAAAAAAAGTATCTACATTAACAGGCGTTTCAGGAAAAAACGAAATTACAGTTTTAAATATACATAAGTTCTCTCAAGAATCAAGAGCAACTACTAAAAATGACTACAATGTTCAAACACAAAGAATATATTTTATAGATGAAGCGCACAGAAGTTATAATCCCAAGGGCAGTTTTCTTGCCAACTTAACCCAATCAGACCCGAACGCTATAATGATTTCTCTTACAGGGACCCCATTGCTTGCAAAAGACGGCGGCAAAATTAGAGTTGGTTCAAAAGAAATTTTCGGGGACTATATACATAAATATTACTACGACCAATCTATTAAAGATGGCTATACAATACGGCTTATTCGCGAAGAAATAGATACAAAATATAAGGAAGAACTAAATAAAACTTTACAAGATTTAGAAATCAAACAGACTGATAAAAATATCCAACTTGTTTATGCTCATCAAAAATTTTGTAAGCCATTACTTGAGTATATTGTCAAAGATTTTACAAAAAGCCGTATCAGGTATAATGACAATAGTATTGGGGGTATGGTAGTCTGTGCAAGTTCTGAACAAGCGGAAATACTTTTTAATTTGTTTAAAGAAAATTATCAAAATAAAGCGCAAGATGACAGCGCTGTCAATTCAGCCGCTTTAATTTTGCACGATTTTGAAGATAAAACTACAAGGGCAGACAATATAACTAAATTTAAAGAAGGGAAAATAGATTTGCTTTTTGTTTTTAATATGCTTTTAACTGGGTTTGATGCTCCAAGACTTAAAAAACTATATCTAAATAGGGTTGTTAAAGACCATAACTTGCTTCAAACTCTTACAAGAGTAAATAGACCATATAAAACTTTTTCTTATGGATATGTTGTTGATTTTGCAGATATTAGGAGAGAGTTTGATTTGACAAACCGTCAGTATTGGCAGGAATTACAAGGCGATTTAGGGAAAGATTTACAAGGGTATTCATTACTTTTTAAAACAAAAGAAGAAATAGAACAGGAATTGCAAGAAATTCACACAAATCTTTTTATATATGCTACCGATAATGCTGAAAAGTTTTCAGAACAAATAAATCAGATTACCAGCAAGGATAGTTTACTCGCAATACGCAAAAGTCTTACAAATGCAAAAGAACTGTATAATCTTATTCGTTATAAAGGCAAAGACTATGAAGCATTGCTTGAAAAATTAGATTTTAAAAAATTCGCGTCTTTATTGAATGTGGTTGAAGACAGAATAAATTTTATAAATACAAAAGCAGCGCTATCTCAAGGCGCAGGCGACAAGATTCTTATAAATGAAGCTATAGAAAACTA
The DNA here is from genome assembly GCA_031260765.1 of Endomicrobium sp. GTDB lineage: Bacteria > Elusimicrobiota > Endomicrobiia > Endomicrobiales > Endomicrobiaceae > Parendomicrobium. The sequence goes on from JAISKX010000135.1 coordinate 6,659, forward strand.
TATTTTTAATTTTATAAAAACAGGCGAATATGAATTAAAAATGGTTGCTGATAAATTCTATCAGCAATATATAAAAGTTAGTCGCGCCTGTAAAAACAATATTGATAAAAAAGACCCGCGATATGTGTCTATAATGGAAGAGATAAAAAGAATTTTTCAAAAAAAGGATATTTCCCAAATGTCTCAAAAAGATTTAGAAGATAATATCAAAATTCTTGATGATGTTTTTCTAACAATATACGAATTAAATAGACAGGATGGCTTAAAATCGTATAAATATCATAATGACGCAAAATTCGTCCGTGTTCATAAAGAACTTTTAAGAAGCGGGAAGGTAAATATATTAGAAGAAAAAATATTTAAAGCCTTGCTTAGCGTGAAAGAAAAAACTGATGAAGAACTTTTAAATTCAGACCTACTTTCAAATATGTCTTATTTTGAAAATGAAATGGAAAGAAAAATAATCCTTAGTTTTGAAAACGAAGATATACAATTAAACCCCAATACTTCAGAATTTATAAAAGCGTCTATCGTCAGACAATATAGTGAAGATAATTATCAGGAGTATAACTAATGAATCAAGAATTAACTGTTAAAACAAAAACGCTTATAGATGAGTTGAAAACAATTTGCGCAAACAATGGGCTTGGCAATGACGGCAATGAATTTAAAATAATAACGCAGATTTTTCTTTATAAGTTCATGAATGACAAATTTTTTTATGAAGTAAAACTTACAGATAAAACGCTTAAAAGTTCTGATAACATAGAAAAAGCATTGTCAAAATATTCAAAAGATGCTTATACAATGTTGCTCAGAAAACTTTCTGCGGATTCTGCTCGTTTAAAAAAAGAACATTTTATTTCAGAACTTGCCAAAAGGATGAATGATGGAGATTTTCATAAGCGTTTGGATGACACTTTGCTTGACATTGGAAGATTCAATCAAGATATATTTTCTATTACTACAGACAGCGGCGCCAAAATAGTTTTGTTTGATGAAATAAGCCAATTTATTACAGACCAAAGTAAAAGAGACGATTTTTGCAGAGCGATTATATCAAGGCTCATGGAATTTAGTTTTGAGGGTATTTTTAGTCAAAAATATGATTTTTTTTCAATAATCTTCGAATATCTCATAAAAGATTACAACAAAGACAGCGGAGGGAAATATGCCGAATATTACACGCCGCATAGCGTAGCCCAAATTATGGCAAAAATTCTTATAGACGCTCCTCAAAAAAGAGTTTTAATTTATGACCCTTCCGCAGGTTCAGGAACACTTTTAATGAGTATCGCGCACGAAATTGGGGATAAAAATTGCACAATTTATTCTCAAGATATATCGCAAAAATCGTCCTCTATGCTTCGCTTAAATTTAGTTTTAAATAATCTTGTCCGTTCTATCCCAAATATCATTCAAGGGAACACGATTTTACATCCTGCTCATACTGACAAAGCAGGCTCTTTAATGAAGTTTGATTTTATAGTTTCAAATCCGCCTTTTAAATTAGATTTTAGCGATTGGCAAGCGCAATTAAATTCGCAAGGAGAAAGATTTTTTGCAGGAATTCCAAATATCCCCAACAAGGACAAAGATAAAATGGCTATATATTTATTGTTTATACAGCATATTATGTTCTCGCTTTCAGATACGGGCAAAGCCGCTGTGGTTGTTCCAACAGGTTTTATTACCGCTCAGAGCGGCATAGAAAAGAAAATCAGAGAAAAGATTGTTGAAAAGAAATGGTTAAAAGGTGTCGTTTCTATGCCAAGCAATATTTTCGCAACAACTGGCACAAATGTCAGTGTTTTGTTCTTGGACAAAGAAAATAAGGATAAAGTTGTTTTGGTAGATGCCAGCAAACTTGGTGAAAAAGTAAAGGATGGAAAGAATCAAAAGACACTATTGTCATCAGAAGATGAGAATAAAATAATAAGCGCTTTTAAGACTCTTGAGCCCATTGACGATTTTTCTGTTGTGTTGGATTATGAAGAAATCAAGGCAAAAAATCATTCATTTTCCGCAGGTCAATATTTTGATGTAAAAATTGAATATATAGATATAACTGCAAAAGAATTCGCCGCCAAAATGGCTGCTCATAAATCTGCGCTTGCTGATATGTTTGCCGAAAGCCGTAAATTAGAGACAGAAATTTCAAAGAGATTGAATAAAATACAGTATGAGGGAAAGAAATGAATAAAAATAATTGGCAAAAAGTGCAACTTGGAGATGTTGCGAATGTTAAATTGAGTAATGTTGATAAAAAAACGAATCCGAATGAAAAAACAGTCAAATTATGTAATTATACAGATGTGTATAACAATACATTTATTGATGCTGAACTATTAGAAAAGTTTATGATTGCCACAGTTAATGATGATGAATTAAAAAAATTTTCACTCAAAAAAGGACAAGTAGCAATTACTAAAGATAGTGAAACTCCCGATGATATAGGGGTCTCTGCATATATTGCCCAAAATTTTCAGGATGTCGTTTTAGGCTATCATTTATCATTAATTACCCCAATTGAGAAAGAAGTAGATGGACAATTTCTAAATTATTATTTTCATACCACTCAATTACAAAAATATTTTGAACATAATGCGAGTGGTAGTGGGCAAAGGTGCACATTGTCTATAGATTGTATAAACCAAGTGCCGTTAATTCTTCCTCAACTTCCAATCCAAAAATCCATTGCTCAGATCCTTTCTATCTTGGATAATAAAATCGCTCTCAACAATAAAATTAATTCCAAATTAATAGCCCTTACCCAAATAATTTATGATTATTGGTTTGTGCAATTTGACTTTCCTGATGAGAAAAAACGACCGCTTTATTCCTGCTTTTTTACACTTCTGATAAATGGAAGACAAGTAGGGGAGCAATATGCATAGCCCCTTGTCTGATTGGAAAGAATATAAACTATCAGAACTAGGTATTTTTTCACGCGGAAAATCTAAACACAGACCCAGGGATGATAAACGACTTTTTGAAAATGGAAAATATCCCCTTGTGCAAACTGGCGAAATAAAAGATGCTATGCTTTATATAAATCATCATGATTTGGAATATGGAGATTTTGGTTTAGCACAAAGCAAATTATGGGATAAAGGAACGCTCTGTATAACCATTGCGGCAAATATAGCTGAAACAGCGATCATTAGTTATCCAATGTGTTTTCCTGATAGTATTGTCGGATTTACTGCAAATAAAAATAAATCATCTGCACTTTTTATGCACTATATTTTCAGCCTCACTCGCAAATCAATACAAAATTTTGCAAGTGGCAGTATTCAAGATAATATTAATCTGAAATATCTAACAAACTTAAAATTTAAAGTTCCACCAAAACATTATCAAGATAAAATTGTTGCGATATTATCAATTCTTGATGATAAGATAGAGTTAAATAACAAAATCAATTCCGAGTTGGAAGCAATAGCACGAACTCTGTATGACTATTGGTTTGTTCAGTTTGATTTTCCCGATGAAAATGGACCGTATAAATCCGCCAATGGAGCAATGATTTATTCCGATGTTCTGAAACGAAACATTCCAGCGGGGTGGAGAGTAGAAAAATTCAACAAATTTGTAACTATTGACTCTGGATTTCCGTTTAATTCTGACGATTATGTAAAAAATGGAAAGTGGAAAATAGTCACAATTAAAAATGTTCAGGATGGTAATTTGGATTTGTCTAACACTGAAACAATTGATGAATTGCCAAGTAAAATATCGGATTTTGTAAAATTAAAAATTGGCGATGTTCTTATGTCTTTGACTGGGAATGTCGGCAGAATGTGCATTGTGGATACAGAAAATTTATTATTAAATCAACGCGTTGGAAAAATTATAGCAGATGCAGAATTTTTATTGTTTTCTCATTTATTTTTAACAAGCAAATCAAATAGAATAAGATTGGAACGAATATCGAATGGAAGTTCACAACAAAATTTAAGTCCTATACAAGCTGTTGATTTTCAATTTGCTTTGCCACCGCAAAATGTTCTATCGGCATTTAACGAAATTATTAAACCAATTTATGAAAAATTGAGAACGATGAAACAGGAAACAAGACATCTTGCAATACTTCGCGACTTTCTGTTGCCGATGTTAATGAATGGGCAGGCTGTCGTTGCCGACTAATCAACAGAAACCTGCCCATTCATAAGCATTGGAAGTAAGAAATCTCGTAATTCTGCCAAGTGGGAATTTTCCAATTTGTTTTTTACAAATCTTCTAAATATCGGTGTCATAATTTCTTGTAGTTTTGAATAGATACTTTCATTGTATGCAATTTGTAAATAATCAATTGCAGAACTTGCATGCAATAAGATTGACCCGGTAGCATATTTATAAATAGTAGCTATAATTTGCGGGTCGTTGAAAATTGCATAAATAATAGCGGTATTTATTTTTCCAGTTTTATCAATAAT
>JAISKX010000152.1 GCA_031260765.1 Endomicrobium sp.
ATTTTAATAATCTTCTAATAGAGCAGGATAAGCGCTCTCCGCACAGCTATTTTAACGATGATTTTGCATTTGGGGTGGGGGGGGGTAGTATCGCCGACATAGGAACTGCTGAAGGTATATGGGCGCTTGATAATGTTGAAAATGCGGATAAAGTCTATTTATTTGAATGTGACATTGAGTGGATAGACGCTTTGAAAAAAACTTTTGCCCCTTGGAAATATAAAGTTGTTATAGTAAATAAATATATCGCAGATATTACAGATGATAATAAAATAAAAATTGACGATTTTTTTAAAGATAAAGAAATAAATTTTATAAAAGCCGATATTGAAGGCGCTGAGATACAATTGCTAAAAGGCGCAAAAGAAACGCTTGCCAAGCAAAATGATTTGAAGTTGTGCCTTTGCGCTTATCACAATCAAAATGACGAGCAAGAATTAAGATATATGTTGGAAAGGAATGGTTATATTGTCAAAAATTCAAAAGGCTATGTGTTTTTTCCATTTGGAAACGATTGCGCTTTGCCGCATTTAAGACGCGGTGTGATTTTTGCTAAGAAAGGATAGGGATAATCAATGAGTAAAATTTTTGTTTCAGCGGGCGATTTGTCGGGAGAGATTCATCTGACTAATTTGGTTAAAGAGATTAAGAAAATAGAGCCGTCAGCCCATATAATCGGCGAGGGCGGCAGGTATTTAAAAGAAGTTTGCGACGAGTTTATCTGCGATATAGTAAATATCAATGCTTTTGGGTTCCTCCCTATCAAACAAATCTTTTTTCTTAAAAAAGTCTTAAAACAAATCAAAAAAGTTTTTTTAGAACAAAAGCCCGACAAAGTGATTTTAACCGATTATTACGGATTTCATATCATAGTAGCCCGCCTTGCCAAATCTTTAAATATCCCAGTCTATTATTTTATCAGCCCTCAAGTTTGGGCTTCAAGAACAGGCAGAATTGAAAAATTAAAACAAGTCGTCAAAAAAATGCTTGTGATTTTTCCTTTTGAAGAAAAACTTTATAGAGATAAAGGCGTTGATGCTGTTTTCATAGGGCATCCTTTGATGGATAAAGTCCCTCAAAAAGAAAATTTTAATATATCTCAACCGCCGCTAATCGGATTGTTTCCGGGAAGCCGCAAAGATACTATAAAAAGACATCTGCCTATTGTATTAGAGACTGCAAAAATTTTAAGAGAAAAACTCAATGCAAGTTTTTTGATGTTTTGTTCAGACAAATCCTTGAAAGGGGTTTTGCCGGAATATATAAGGTTGGCAAATGCAGACGATTGGAATGTCAGAAAAAGCATAGATATTGCCCTATGTCCGTCAGGAACGGTAAGTCTTGAAAATGCCATGCTTGGCATTCCTATGGCTGTGATGTATAAATTGTCAAATTTCAATTACTTTTTTATCAGAGCTATTATAAAAGTCAAATATATAACTATTGTAAATATACTCGCCGACAAAGACATAGTTCCAGAATTTATTCAATTTGACGCGCGCCCTCAAAAAATCGCAGACAATATCATCAAACAACTCAAAACCCAAAATTATCAAGATAAAGCTAAAGAACTTCTTTCCATAAGAAAAATATTCGGCTCATCAGGCGCAATCAAAAGAGCCGCCGATATTATTTTAAATGACTAAATTCTGTAATTTTTAAAAACTTTGCTATAATGCGCCTCGTTTTAAAATCAAACTCATAAATAAATTTAGTGTTTTTGGAGGGAATATGGATATTTTATTGGAGAGAAAAAGCGTTCGCAAATATGTTAAAGGCGATGTTAAAAATAAGGATTTAGAATATATTTTGAGGGCGGCTATGTCTGCTCCAAGCGCGGCTAATATGCGCCCTTGGCAATTTATTGTCGTCCAAAATAAAGAAACATATAAGGAAATTGTTAAAATTCATCCTTATTCTAAAATGATTTTAAACGCTCCTTTGGCTATTTTAGTTATTGGAGACGAAAGCAAGGCTCTCGGAAATTATTTTGCTCAAGATTGCGCGGCGGTTACTCAAAATATTTTGCTTGCCGCTACGGCTAAAAAATATGGTTCCGTTTGGTGCGGAATTTACGGCGATAAAGAAAGACAGAATAAATTTGCCGAGTTATTTAATCTTCCTAAAAATATAACTGTATTTTCCCTTGTTATAATCGGAAAATCAGACGATAATTCAAAACAAAAAGACAGATTTGACGCTAAGAAAGTGAAATACGAGGTTTGGAAATAATAATGATAAAGAAATTAGTTTCTGACAAACTCCAAATCATCATTTCTGATTATTTCAAAAGCAAAGGGCTTGATGAAAAAATAAAGTATTCCCTTGAAATACCCCCCAAAAATATAGACGCGGATTTTGCTTTAAATGCGGCTATGCTTGCGGCAAAACCTCTCAAAAAAAATCCCAAAATCATCGCTCAAGAAATTTCAGATATTATCTTAAAGGAAATGTCTGATATTATAGACAAGACCGCTATTGCCGGCGCGGGTTTTATCAATCTTTATGTCAAAGATTTAATTTTGTTTAAAGAATTGCAAAAAATCCTTATTCAAAAAGACAAATATGCAAGCGTCTCTCAAAATAATAAAGAAAAAATCTTGGTTGAATTTGTGTCTGCAAATCCAACTGGTCCTTTGCATATAGGGCATGGGCGCGGGGCGGCTATCGGAGATTCTCTTGCAAGAGTTTTAAAATATTTGGGTTATGCCGTGAGCAAAGAGTATTATTTGAATGATTGCGGTAATCAAATGCTCGTTTTGGGGCAATCAACAAAAATCCGTTATCAGCAATTAAAAGGCGGGAAAATAGATTTTCCTTCCGACCATTATCAAGGAGATTATATAAACGATATTGCCAAGAATCTTGCAGCGCAAAACAAAAACATAGATGAGATAGACTTTAAAGAAGAAGCCGTAAAAGATATTTTAAGCGGAATAAAAAATGATTTGAATGATTTCGGAGTTGATTTTGATATTTGGTTTTCTGAAAGCGATATAGCCGTTAAAAAGGATAATTCTGGAAAAACTGAAGTGGACAAAATTTGCCAAGATTTTGAAAATATGAAATTTGCTTATATGCAAGACGGCGCATTATGGCTTAAATCCACGCAATTTGGCGACGATAAAGATAGAGTTTTAAGGCGCTCTGACGGTAGATATACTTATCTTGCTTCCGACGCCGCATATCATAAGAATAAATTTGAGAGAGGCTTTACAAAGCTTATCAATTTGCTCGGAGCAGACCATCACGGTTATATTGCAAGGCTTAAAGCCTGCGCTCAAATGCTTGGGCATAGCAAAGACGATTTAGACGTCGTTTTATATCAATTGGTTTCCCTTATGCGCGATGGACAGCCTGCGGCTATGTCAACGAGGACGGGAGAATTTATAACTTTAAAAGAAGTCGTAGATGAAGCGGGAAAAGATGCGTGTAGATTTTTCTTTTTGCTGCGCGCGCCTGATTCTCAATTGGAATTTGATATAGAGCTTGCCAAAAAACAGTCCAATGAAAATCCAGTCTTTTATGTTCAATATGTAAATGCAAGATGCAATTCTATTTTGAGAGAGAGCAAAAAAAGGGCGGATTTGAAAGAAGATGTTGATTTAACTTTGTTAAATACGAAAGAAGAGAGAGATTTGATAAAACGGCTCTGTTCATTTTACAGCATGCTTTCGCTATGCGATAAGACTTTGAGCCCTCATCATATCACAGCATATCTTATGGAACTTGCCGATTCATATCATAGATTTTATGAAGCGCGCCGCGTTTTAACAGACGATGCGGATTTGTCTTCTGCGAGATTGAAATTGATATCTGCGGTGATGATAATAATAAAGAACGGGCTTACATTGGCTGGAGTTTCAGTTCCAGACCAAATGTATAAATAGATTGAAAATATAAAGCCGAAGAAGGCGGCTAAGAG
>JAISKX010000087.1 GCA_031260765.1 Endomicrobium sp.
GGATTGCTTGGATTGCACAAAATCAGCGCTTTTGCCCCATTCTTAAAAGCCCTTTCCAATTCTTTTGGGTCAAAAGAAAAATGGGGCGGTTTTAATTCAATAAAAATCGGTTCCGCTCCCGACAAAATCGCGTCCGCGCCATAATTTTCATAAAAGGGTGAAAATACAGCGACTTTATCTCTATGCTCGCAAACAGAAAGCATAGCCGCCATCATTGCTTCAGTGCTTCCGCAAGTGACGACTATGTTTTTGTCCGGGTCAAGGGAGAGACCCATTTTTTGACTTTGTTTTAAAGCAAGCCTTTCTCTAAAAATCTGCGCTCCCCAAGTGATTTCATATTGATGAGGACCTGTCGCCGATATAAATTCCAAAGCCTTAGTAATTTCCTTAGGCGGCTCAAAATCCGGAAAACCCTGCGATAAATTGACTGCTCCATATTTATTAGCAATTCTTGTCATTTTTCTGATGACTGATTCAGTAAAACCATCTAAACGGCTTGAAAGTTTTGGCATTTTTGATTCTCCTTATTTCTCACTTATAATAATACTCTATTGCTTGGTTAAAAATTTCTTTTTCACTCTTAAATATTGTCAATTCCATTGAAATGGCGTCGGAGTCACCTGCATAACTAAAAGATATTTCATAGCGATATTCTCCATTTGTAAAAATATATGCGCGATTCCCGCCGCTTCCATAATTTTCTATCTTTCCTCCGTTTATAATCAATTCTGGTTTGGTTGACATTGATTTTTTCTTGTCCCAAGTGGCATAGCGATAAGCGGAACCGCCGACATCGTCCACTCTGATTCTTTTTTCTTTTGTATCAACAATAAATTCCAACTTTTTAAAATCCTTTAATGGAGGATACAATTTATTATTTTCTTCTTTTAGAAATTTTTCTTCCGTTTCGCGCTCAGAAACAGAAGCATAATTAACCGCTATTAAATTCCCATCATAATCCAACCACACAACGCCGCTAAACAGCATAATTCCGCGCCCGCCGACGGGATGCCAATCTTTTTTAGGATTTGAATTGACAATCATTTTCTTGAGCGTCTCATCAAATAAAATTGGATATCTTTTTATAAAATCTTTTTTATCCTTTATCGCGGCAATAGGATAATGCCTTATCAATGGATATGAAACATTGTCGGACAATTTGTTTATGTCATTGTTTTTTATCATATCAATAAAATGCGATACCGCCGTTTCATATTCAGATTGAACAGTTTTCGCAAAAACATTCATACTGAAAAATAAACAAAAAATTGAAACTATAAATATAATCTTTTTCATTTTGTCCTCTTTTTCAACAAAACAACAACGACCACGCAAAGAGCGCAAAACTACAACGACAATGGACTATTTGTTATATGGGTTTTGTCGTTTTGCGTTCCTTGCGTGGTCGTTGTTTTTTTACTCCTTTGCGCTTCTTGCGAGAAGCCGTTTTTTTTATTTTACTGTGTCAAAACCGAACTTTAAATCATTGATAATGTCGTCAATATGCTCTGTGCCTATGGACAAACGGACTGTCGTGGGCTTAATGTCTTGGTCAAGCAAATCTTCCGGCTCTACCTGAGAATGAGTGGTAGAAGCAGGATGAATTACCAAAGATTTTACATCCGCCACATTTGCAAGCAATGAAAAAAGTTTAAGGGTTTCTGTGAATTTTTTCGCTTTGTCCCCGTCTCCTTTAATCTCAAATGTGAAAATGGAACCGCCGCCTTTTGGAAAATATTTCTGATATAACTTGTGGTCGCGATGGTCTGACAAAGCGGGATGATTGACTTTTGCCACTTGCGCATGATTCTTTAAGAAATCCACAACTTTAAGAGCATTTTCAACATGCCTTTCTACGCGCAAAGACAAAGTTTCAAGTCCTTGCAAGAACAAGAAAGCATTGAAAGGACTTAATGCCGAGCCTGTATCTCTCAAAAGAGTTGTGCGCGCCTTTATAATGTAAGGAGGAAAAGGCGTTTTTGTAAATACTAAACCATGATAACTTGGATTGGGTTTTGAAAGTCCCGGAAATTTTTCGTTTTGCGCCCAATCAAATTTTCCGCCGTCAATTATCACGCCGCCGATTGAAGTTCCGTGTCCGCCGATAAATTTTGTCGCGCTGTGAACCACGACATCTACGCCGTGTTCAATAGGCTTTAACAAATAAGGCGTCGCGAAAGTATTGTCAACAATCACAGGTATTCCGTGCTTGTGAGCGATAGCGACGACAGCGTCAATATCTACCACGCTGGAATTTGGATTTCCTAAAGTTTCAAAGAAAATCGCTTTTGTATTGGGCTTTATGGCTTTTTCAAATTCTTCGGGTTTTGAGCCGTCGACAAAAGTCGTCTCTACGCCCAAATCTTTGAAAGTGTTGGCGAAAAGATTGAAAGTTCCGCCGTAAATTTGTTTATCCGATACAATATGGTCGCCGGCGCGTGTGATATTTTGTATCGCATAAGTCGTTGCCGCCGCGCCTGAAGCGGTAGCCAAAGCCCCGACTCCGCCTTCCAAAGCGGCAATGCGCTGTTCAAAAGCGTCCCAAGTAGGGTTCATAATACGGGAATAAATATTTCCGCCTATTGTGAGACCAAATCTGCCTGCCGCTGTGGCGCTGTCCTTAAACACATAAGACGATGTCTGATAAATAGGCACCGCTCTTGCATCTGTTGCTGAATCCGGATTTTCCTGTCCTGCATGAACCTGCAATGTCTCAAACTTGTAATTCTCTTTACTCATGATAAATCTCCTTTGTTTTATTTTAAAATTATCCAAGTCATTTTTTGAACC
>JAISKX010000250.1 GCA_031260765.1 Endomicrobium sp.
CATGCTGTTTGAAACCGTCGGCAAAAAGATGCCCGCCGTCGCCTGAGGCTACAAAAAACAATTTATCCGTATCAGCAGGATATAAAGCCGCCGTAATTGATTCTATGCCGGGATTGCATATAGGGCTGGGAGGAAGACCTGCATAGATATAGGTATTATAAGGAGAATCAAACTTTATATCCTCATAGGTAAGATGCGGTTTTACTATGCCCATAGCGTATAAAACTGTGGCGCAAGATTCTAATTTAATGCCTTTCTTTAATCTATTATGAAAAACCGACGATATAACAGCTCTCTCCTCGGGTTTTACAGCTTCTTTTTCTATTATAGAAGCAAGAATTATTATATCGCGCATAGAAAAACCGATTTCTTGCGCTCTATCCTGCATTCCTTGAGTTATGGCTTTTTTGAATTCATTGTTCAGTTTGTTTATTATATCTTCCTCTTTAAATGAAGCGTCTAAAAAATATGTCTCGGGCAATAAATAGCCTTCTAATTTGCGCTCATTGACGATATTGATAAATTTCTCTTTATCTATAGCCAATTTTGAAGCGGCAATTTCTGCTATTTGTTTTGTGGTGAGCCCTTCCGGTATAGTCATTCTTATAGGGATAATTTTAGGATTTTTAAGCTCAGATAAAATGCCGATTGTCATATCTCTTTGGCTAAACTCATAAGACCCAGCTTTGATTTTAGAGCTTGAACCTGTAATGCGCGTCCAAATCATAAACAGATTTCTTGAATAGATGATATTGTTGTTTTTAAGCAAAGCCGCCGCTTTTGACGCGCTGTCTCCTCTTTGAATGATAATAGTTACGGGCTTGTTTGACAAAGAGAAATACCAGACCCCTAAGGCGATAAGAATCAATAAGAAAAACACTCCTAAAATCTTTACTTTTGTTTTGAAAGCCATAAATTTTCAAACTCCTTGTTTATTTTATTTGTTAATTTTTTTGAAGCGTCAGACGCCTCAATTGCTATTGCTCTTGTTTTATGTTTTGTTATGAAATCTTCAGACTTTATATGCTTTGCTCCGCTGGGAGCCGTCCTATGCCATATTCCTTTATCGCTTGTTATTATTGTGATTTCATAGGGTTTTTGAGATTCGTCAACTATCTGAACTATTATATCGTCCGCTATGGTTTTTCCATCGCTAAAAATTATTTCTATGCCGCCGCGGCTTTCTTGACTGTATCCCGCCGACTCATAAGGATTTTTTGTTTTGCAATCAAAAACAATTGTGATTTGGTTTTTGGAGCCGCCGATAAAACTTTCATTTAAAATAAAATCAAAAAGTTTATTGCGTCTGCCTTCAAGAGTTTTATCTGTAAATATATCGCTTGCATTGATTACATTATATCCATCAACTATATAGCGCATTTTCTCTCCATATATCTTTGTAAAATCAAAGCCGCTGCTATTTTATCTTTGCCGCCTTTATCTTTTATATTTAATTTTTTGCTTTTAACCTTTAAAAATTCCTGCGCTTCAACTGTGGATAAACTTTCATTTATTGTTTCAATCGGCAAATTGGAAAGTTTTTTTAATTCGTCTATAAACAATTTGACTGTCTTTACCATAGAGCCTTCGCTGCCGCTCATATTTACTGGAAGACCAACTACAATTTCTGAAACTTCATTATTCTCTGCTATTTCAATTATCTTTTTTGCATTTATATTTGGGTTTTCGCTGTCTATTGTATCAAAAGGACTTGCTGTAATTTGAAGCATATCGCTAAGCGCTATGCCGATTCTTTTTAAACCATAATCTATGGACATTATACGCACAATATTTCCTCAAAATAAACCCGCCGAAAATATCGGCGGGTTTATGCATCAATTTTATTTTCCGCTGTTTTTGCCGATAATGTCTAAAAACACTAATGGCTCCTTGCCTGTATTAGCCAAACCGTGAGACTGTCCCGGTCTTGCAATAGTCACATCGCCTTTTTTTACTTTGAATGTTTTGCCTTTGGTATCGGTAAATGTCCCCTCGCCTGAAAGGATAATGTAAGTGTCTTCATTATCCACATGCTTATGCGAGCCGACAGATTCGCCCGGCTGCAAAGTCATCCATCCGATTTCTTTAAGAACATAATCAATATCCGCATCATTTCTCGTATAAGCAAATTTCCCCGCCAATGTTCCTTTCCCGCCGGCTACATCCTGCCTGTCCCAAACAATCACATCTTTCTCAAAATAAACCTGCTGGTCTTTCTTCACTTTTACCGCCGCTTGCGCAGATACTGCAAACAACAATGACAATCCTAAAACTGCTGAAACAATTTTCTTCATTTGCGACCTCCTGTTTTTTATTTACAAAAGCGTGATTTCCACGCTTTTCAAATTTTCTTTGTTAAAACTGAACTGCCGTCTGGATTATCCGTAATTTTATAACCTATGGCATCTATTTCTTTTCTGAGTTTATCTGCTCGCCCCCAATCTTTTGCTTTTCTGGCGGCATTTCTTTCTTTTAATAGCATTTTAATATCATTGTCTTCTGGTAATTTAGGTAAAGATATTCCTAAAGAATCCATCATTTCTTCAAAAAGAGTTTTCATTTCTGAGAATAGTTCAAATAGCCCTTGCCCCCCAAATGCAAATTCTGTTAACAAAAATCCTTTTAATTCATGTAATAAAGCAATGGCTTTTTCAGAACTAAAATCATCATCTAATACACTCATAAAGTTTTCATACATTTTTATTAATCTACTATCTTTAATTTCAGAACTACTATTGGTTCGCGATAGGAGTTTTAAATAAGCGTCGTCAAGACCTTGCAAAGCATTCTTTGCGCCGTCAAGCGATGCGTCGGAAAAATCAAGAGGGCTTTTATAATGTTGAGTCAAAAGATAATAGCGGACGACTCTTGCGTCGTATTTTTGCAAAATATCTTTGAGAGTAAAAAAATTGCCTAAGGATTTAGACATTTTTTCTTTATTTACTGTGACAAAACCATTGTGCAGCCAATATTTAACAAATTGTTTGCCTGACTTCGCCTCGCTTTGAGCAATTTCATTTTCATGATGAGGAAAAACCAAATCAAGACCGCCGCCGTGTATATCTATAGTATCGCCCAAAATAGAAGAAGACATCACTGAACATTCTATATGCCAGCCCGGACGCCCTTTGCCCCAAGGGCTGTCCCAAGAAACGGAATCAGGCTCGCCGTCTTTTGTCCTTTTCCACAGAGCAAAATCAACGGGAGAGGCTTTATCGTCATTTATATCAACGCGTGCGCCGGATTTTAAATCTTCAGTTTTTCTCTTTGACAATTTGCCGTATTCTTTGAATTTGTCCACGCTAAAATATACATCGCCGTTTTTTTGATAAGCAAAACCATTGTCATAGAGAACTTTTATAAAATTGATGATTTCCGTCATAGTCTCTGTAACTCTTGGATATTTGTCAGCTTTTAAAATATTTAGTTTATCAGTTTGTTCAAAATAGTCGTTTATATAAATATCGGCAAGAGCGGCGGGAGATATATTTTTTTCTTGCGCTCTCTTGATGATTTTATCGTCAATGTCTGTGAAATTTTGAATATGTCTAACTTCAAAACCGCGCTTTATTAGATGTCTCTTTATAATGTCAAAAGCCACATAAGCCCGCGCATGCCCAAGATGGACAAAATCATAAGGCGTAATTCCGCACACATACATTGAAACAAAATTTTCTTTTTGCGGTTTAAACTCTTCTTTTTTGTCTGTGAGAGAATTATAAACTTTAATTGTCATAACATCTCCTTTTTATAATAGAAAAACATAGTCAATTTAGTTGCAGTTGCATTGTCATTGTGCGCTAACGGGGTCTGTCATTCTGCGCGAAGTCGCAGAATCTATTATATGCAGTCCTTCAAGCCTTTGCTGTTAATAGTAAAGACGAAGTTGAAAAAAGATTTATTGTATAGATTCTGCGACTTCGCGCAGAATGACAAGCTTTTCGCGCAGAATGACAATTATGCGACTACAAAAAGAGGAATGTGCCTTATTTTCTCTTTCCTCTTTCCTCTATTCTCTTTTCTTTTAGAGAAACTGCGGACATTGCCGCTATTCCTTCGCCTCTGCCTATAAAGCCCATTTTTTCATTTGTGGTGGCTTTTATTGCAATTCTTTCTTTACTTAAACTTATAGTTTTTGATATTTTCTCTTTCATCTCGTCTATATAAGGCGCGATTTTGGGAATTTGCGCTATGATAGTCATATCGGCATTATTGATTTTGAATTTTCTTTTCTTTAACTCTTTAAACACAAACTCCAAAAGAACAAGGCTTGATATGCCTTTATATTTAGAATCTGTATTTGGGAAAAAATGCCCTATATCGTTTAAGCCCGCCGCGCCGAGCATAGCATCCATTAAACTATGAAGTAAAACATCTGCATCGCTATGTCCATCCAAACCTTTTGGCGATTTGATTTTAACGCCGCCCAGAAATAAAGCGCGCCCTTTTTTAAATCTATGAACATCATATCCAAAACCTATAAACATTTTAAAAGTCCTTGAGCTAAATTGAAATCAGCCTTTGTAGTGATTTTGAAATTTGGAAAATTGGACTCTACAATGGACGGCTTTATTTTTAATCTCTCAATCAATTGAGAATCGTCTGTCGTCGCATTAGGTATTGTTTTAGAATAAGCTTTGAGCAATAAATTTTTCTCAAAAATCTGCGGAGTTTGTGCATTCCATAAAACTTTTCTATCAAGAGTTTTTATAATCCGCCCGTTTTTGACTGCTTTAATGGTGTCTTTTGTCTTTTCAACCGCTATAGCCGCCCTTGATAGTTTAGCCTGACTTAAAACTCTTTCTATATCGCTCTTATTTATAAGCGGTCTTGCGGCGTCGTGAACGGCTACAAAATCTATTTTATCATCTATTAGTTTAAGAGCGTTTTTTATTGAATCAAATCTCTCTTTACCGCCGCAAACCCATTTTATTTTTGACATCTTTTTGTATTTCTTTGACAAAGAATCCAACATATCGCTTGGGACGCTGACGATAATTGTCTTAAAAACTTTTAAAGAACTAAAAGCCTCTACGCTCCACAAAAAAACAGGCTTGCCTGCAAGTTGTAAAAATTGTTTCGGCGTCTCAGAACCGAATCTCTTGCCGCCGCCGCCTGCGGCTATTATCGCAGCCGCTATCATTGATTGTTCTCTTCCTTTTTATAATTGTTATTTCTGTGAAAATGGTCGCGGTTATTTTCAATTACTTTGCCGAAAATTGTTTTCCCTGCGGCATTTTTTACAACGGCTGTAATGATAAATCTCACCACTTTATTTATATAGCGTTTCCCTTCGGCTACAATCACTTTTGTTCCATCATTCAAAAAGCCTACGGCTTGATTTTGATGAGAACCTTCGCTTACTAAAAATATACTGGCTACATCGCCCGGAACATAAATAGGAGCAAGCGATTCTGACAATACTTTCAAATTTAAAACTTTCACTTTCTTTAACAGAGCAGTTTTACCTGTAACAAAACTGACTGTGGCAAGACGGAGATTTAAACTGCTTGCAAGCTCAATGGTTTTTGAAGGTAAATCTTTAGCCGAAATCAAAGCTTTATCATAGGATTTCTCTACAACAAATCCATTCTCTTTAAGTTTTGAGACTGTTTCAAGCCCTCTTTTTGCCCTATACTTTTTCATTTGCTCTTCGGCATTTGCATTTTGTTTTAGCTCTGCAAAAACAAAATCTGGAATTATTATTTTGATAGGAGGAAATTCTTGTTTGAGAAAATCCAAAATTCTCCCGTCTTCTAAGACGCTCATATCGGCTAATAATTCTTCATAGGTATTTTTAGCGCCGGCGCTTTTTAATACGGGCTGGGAGGGGGTTTTATTTTTATTGTGTTTTTCCACATATATATTTCTCGCCAATACTATTATGATGAGCAAAGCAAAAAGTATATGTAATAACAATATATGATTGATAGGCAATTTTCCCAATGGTAAAACCGATATATAAGTCTTAAATGCGATTGACTTAGATAAAATCCCCAGAAAATAGCCCGCTATAATGCCGAATGCCGCGCATAAAAAAACCGTCATTGTGATTTTTTCGCATAGATATTCAATAATTACAAAAACAATGCCTATACCGAACCCTATGAGAGCGGCTATACCGCTGTTCTCAACGAAAAAATATGCCGTGAGGGCGCCTATAAAAGCAATGATAATCCTAAATAATAACATAAACATAATATATCTCCTTTTTTAGACGCGCATATAGCGCGTCTCTACATTTCAATTTTTTCTTAAAATTCTTTTTGCGCTTGCGGCTGATGGTTTTAAGCCTGTCCAAATTTCAAAAGCCGATATGCCTTGATTTATCAACATCCCCTCGCCGTTAAAAAATTTTATTTTCTTTTGTTTTGCAAGTTTGCAAAGAGCCGTATTGTCTGCATAAATCAAATCATAAGCGATTGCGCCTTTTTTGACAGAATTTATTGCAAAAGGCAGCTTATCGCCTTTATTTAAGCCGCAAGATGAAGCATTTATAATTATATCAGACTCTGCAATATAAGCTGAACTATCTTTTAATTCAATGGCTTTTGCTCCAAATTGTTTTGCAAGAGAAATAGCTTTGCTGTGAGTTCTATTTGATATATAGACTGATTTCGCTTTATTCTTTTGCGCAAAATATAAAACAGATTTTGCCGCGCCGCCTGCGCCGTATATAAAAATCGTCTTGCCTTCAACGCTTATCTTTTTGTCTGCAAAATCTTTTTCTATACCAAGATAATCCGTATTATATCCATAAGTCTTGCCGTTCTTAATAAGTATGGTATTTACGCTGCCTATAGCCTTCGGCGCAGGGTCTATAAAATCCAACAATTTCATTATTTCAACTTTATGCGGAACTGTTATATTAAAACCGCAAAAACCCAACAATTTCAAAGTTTCAAAAACCTTTTTCAAATCTTTTTTTTCAACGCTAAAAGCCGTATAAGCGCAATTTAAACCCGCCTCTTTAAACCAATTGTTCTGCATTATCGGCGAGCGCGACTGCTTTATAGGACAACCTAAAATTGCAAATAATTTTGTATTGACATTTAACATTTTTTTAATCCATTGTAAAATTTAATCTATAGTAATATCCAATTCCTTGGGATATGCAAATAAGGCAACTTCAACAACTGCATCATGAAATGGATGGAATTGTTTAATATGGATAGTATAATCCAAATTTTCAACAATCTTTTCCAAATAAATCTTCATATCAAAAAATTCAATTGGATTATGATAAATAGCCAAGGATAATACAGGGCGGTCTTTTTTAATAGTTTGAACCATCCCCTTTAATCCATCTAACCCCACACCTTCTAAGTCAGACTTAATAAAGCCAATGTTTAAAGAATGTGTTTGCGCAAAAGAGTCTAAATCACACAATTTGCATACGGCGCTCCCTTTAGAATATAAATTGGTGCCTTGGTGCGCATCATCTTTTATTAATGTCTCACATTTTTTATCAAATAATCCCATATTAATAAATTCGTATTTATCATCAGGAATCTTATTTTGTGTCATAGTTTGAACATACTTATCAAAAATCTTTTTTGAAATGTCAAATGAATATACTTTTCTCGGAAAATAGTATTTAGCAAAAACAGCAGCGCTATCTCCTATATACGCTCCGCCATCAATAAAATCTTTATTTGCAATATATTGCCTTATTGCCTGATTTGAAAAACGCAATCCACAATGGAATAAA
>JAISKX010000033.1 GCA_031260765.1 Endomicrobium sp.
TTACATTTTGATATGGTTCAGCAAATTATAATGCATCCGCCGTATATGGATATTGTTAAGTTTAGCCAAGAACAGGATGATTTATCACAAATAAGCGATTTGAAAACATTTTTGGAAAAGTTAAAAATTGTTTGTCAAAATTGTCTACCTTTTTTAGAAATAAATAAATATTTTGCATTGGTAATAGGCGATGTGTATAAAAAGAGCGAAGTTGTCCCTTTGAGTTTTTATTGTATGGATATGCTCAAAAGAAATTTTAAAATTAAATTGAATGGAGTCATTGTCAAAAACATTGAAGGCAATAGGGGAAAGTTGGGAGTTAACGGCATTTGGAAATACAGAGCATTAAAGAGTGATTATTTTTTATTTAAACATGAATATATCTTTGTTTTTAAAAAGGAGTTTTAAATAATGACTCAAAAAGAATTATTTTTAGAACTTGCACAACCTAATGAAAATGGCATAAGTCGTTGGGTTTCCGTTGAGGAATTTGTTGGTAAGTATAAAGAATTAAAACTTGGCAATGGACTTTCGTGGGGGAGGGGCAGTTCTCATTTGGCAAAAGAATATATTATTAAATCAGAAAAGAAAGGGAATAAAATAGTAGCGATTAAATTGGATGGATTAAAACAAGAAAAATCTTTTAATCAGCATATTTCCCCGCAAATAGTGAAACATTATAAAAATCAAAACTGTGTAATGCTTGGCATCAATGGTAAATCTGAAAACACGAAAATAGAGATTGACCATAAAGATGGAAGAAAAGACAATAGTAGAGTTTCAAATACTGAAACTCAAAATTTTGAAGATTTCCAACCTCTATGTAAAGCGGCAAATGATGTAAAAAGGCAGATATGCAAAAAATGTAAAGAAACGAATAAGCGTTGGGATGCAAAAAATATTAAAGGCAACCCATATTCCTATTATGAGGGCGATGAGGAATATATAAAAGAGAATGGCTGTAAAGGCTGTTATCAATATGACCCTGTTGAATATAGAAAAACAAGCGTTAGAAAAATAAGCAAAGAAGCGGCGGATTTTGTTTCAAATAAACTGTTTCCAACTAATAATAGCGAGAAAAACAAATGAATTATATCGGTTCAAAACTTAAACTATCATCATTTATAAAAGAAACTATCCACTCTGTTGTTGGCAATGATTTGTCAAACAAAGTTTTTTGTGATTTGTTTGCAGGCACTGGAATTGTCGGCAGGGTGTTCAAAAAGGAAGTTAAACAAGTGATTAGTAATGATATTGAGTATTATAGTTATGTATTGAACAAAAATTACATCGGTAATCATAAAAAACTTGTTTATTCTAACTTATTATCTCAATTGAACAACTTAAACCCCGCTGCAAATGGTTTTATTTATAATAATTATTGCGCTGGCAGTAATAGCGGCAGACAATATTTTTCTGATGAAAACGGCAAAAAGATAGACGCTATAAGAAAACAAATAGGCGTTTGGTTTAAAAATAAATCAATCGGCAGTAATATGTATTACTTTTTATTATCTTCTTTGCTTGAGGCTGTTGATAAAGTGGCAAATACTGCCTCAGTCTACGGTGCTTTTTTAAAAAAATTAAAAAGGACTGCATTAAAAGAATTGATTTTAGAGCCTGCGATTTTTGAACTCAATGATAATAAACATAGGGTTTATCAAAAAGACAGCAATGTTTTAATCAATCATATTTCAGGCGGTATCTTATATCTTGACCCGCCATATAATAGCAGACAATACGGCGCAAATTATCATTTATTAAACACCGTCGCAGAATACAGCGATTTTGTTCCGCAAGGAAAAACAGGGTTGCGTAATTATGTCCGTTCCAATTATTGTATAGCCTCAAAAGTCAAAGAGAATTTTGAAGATATTATAAAGAAAGCAAAGTTTAAATATACATTTTTAAGTTATAACAATGAGGGTTTGATGAGCATATCGGATATTAAAAAAATCATGAATAAATACGGCAAATATGATATGTTCAAACAAAAATATCAAAGGTTTAAAGCAGATAAAACCGAAAATAGAAATCACAAATCAGACCATACTTTTGAATATCTGCATATATTAGAGAAAAACATTTAATAAATAGGAGGAATTTATGCGTCATATAGATGTTGAAATGAATGATTTACGGAAAAGTCTTGAGAATATGTCTGGTTTAGTTAAGGAGATGATAAAGTCTATCATAGACCAATTGCTTGCAAAAGAGAATAATTCTATGAATGAGATTTCATCTCTTGAAAGGGAAGTCAATATTCAAGAAATTGTTATTGATGATAAATGCTTGAAATTGATTGCTCTTTATCAGCCTGTCGGTATGGATTTGAGATTTATCACTTCTGTTATGAAAATCAATAGCGATTTGGAGAGAATGGGCGACGAAGTTGTCAATATCAACCAAGCATGGGTTGATTTGGTTAAATATCCTGAATTGCAATCTCTTTCCAATTTGCCGAATTTGCCGAGAATGGTTGAGATTGTCAAGAAAATGGTTGAAGATTCTATCACTGCTTTTAATACAAGCGATATAGTTCTTGCAAATTTCGTCTTAAAACAAGACGATGAAGTTGATGATTTAAAAGAAACCATCTTGAATAATCTTGGAGAATATATTAAAAAATCGCCTGTGGACGCCGTAATTCATATTTCCATAGACCTTATATCTATGGTAAAAAGCATTGAAAGGCTCGGCGACCATTCCACCAATATAAGCGAAGATGTTATTTTTATGGTTCAAGGCAAAGATATAAGACATCCTAAGGCTGTCAGAACTAAAAAATAGGAGAAAAAATGGACGCAAAAATTGATTACCCTTTGTTTCATCATGGTAAAGTCAGAGATGTTTATGATTTAGGAGAGCATTTTTTAATAGTCGCTTCAGACAGAATTTCTGCTTTTGACCATATTCTGCCCACCGCCATTCCCAATAAAGGAAAGATTTTAAATCTCTTGTCGTCGTTTTGGTTTGATTTTGTCAAAGATATTATGCCCAATCATATTGTCAGCGTGGATTTTGCCGATTTTCCCAAAGACTTGCAAAAATATGAATATTTGCGCGATAGGTCTATGATAGTGGAAAAAGCAAAAAGAGTTGATATTGAGTGCATAGTCAGAGGGTATTTGGCAGGGTCTGGTTGGAAAGAATATCAAAAATCAAAAACTGTCTGCTCAATAAAACTGCCTGACAATTTAAAAGAATCCTCAAAACTGCCTCAACCAATTTTTACCCCGTCAAGCAAAGAAGACGGCGGCAAGCATGATGAAAATATCTCATATCAAGAATTGGTAAAAAGAATCGGCGCAGTTTTGGCAAAAAAACTTAGCGATTGTTCCATAGCGCTATATACAAAAGTCAGCGAATATGCTTTAACAAAGGGAATCATTTTAGCGGACACCAAATTTGAATTCGGTTTTTATAATGATGAACTCATTTTGATAGACGAGATTTTCACTCCCGATTCTTCAAGGTTTTGGGAATTGTCAAAATATCAAGAAGGCAAAGCGCAGGATAGTTTGGATAAACAATTTGTCAGAGATTATCTTGAAAAAACGACTTGGGATAAGTCTGGCGAGCCGCCTAAATTGCCGCAAGAAATTATAGACAAAACGCTGCAAAAATATATTAGCGCTTATGAGACGCTTACAGGAAGGAAATTCAATGTATAAAATTGAAATCAAAACAAGACAACAGTTTAAAAACAGCAATGCAGAAAGCATTTTGGAAGAAATCAAAGGTCTGTCTATAACGGGTATCAACAAAACCAATTATTCTCCTCTCTATTTTATAGACGCTGATTTGACTGCCGACGAGGCTAAAACAATAGCTTCGCAATTGCTTGCAGACCAAATCACTCAAGAATGGACTATAATAAAAGAAAAGCCCGTTCCACCCGACAAAAAACAAGCGGCTGAGCCTAAGATGGCGTCTCAACCTTTTTCAATTGAGGTTTTTTACAAAAAAGGCGTAACCGATACCGCCGCGGAAAGCGTGATAAAAGCCGTCAAGGATTTAGGCATTACAAAAGAAATGAAAGTTAAAACAGGACATAAATATTATTTTTGGGGAGATGTTTCTCTTGAAGTTTTAGGGACTATCGCAAAAAAAATATTGTCCAATAATATAATACAGGAGTATAAAATAAATTGAATACTTTAAACTGCAAAATCATTGAAATTTTAAGCTTAACGGACATTAGGCTCATTCAGCTCAGCAGGGACAATACCCTTTCTTTATCTCTACGAGAAATGAAAACCCTTCAAAATTATTTTCAAAAACTTCAAAGAAATCCTACCGATGTGGAACTTGAAACAATCGCTCAAACTTGGAGCGAACATTGCAAACACAAAACCCTCACGGGACACATAGAGTATATTCAAGAGCAAGGCAATCACAGAACAAAAACCAAATACGACAATATTTTAAAAGAAACGATTTTTAAGGCTACCGCCGAGCTTGCAAAACCTTGGTGTTTGTCTGTGTTCAAAGACAATGCGGGCATAATAGAATTTGATGAACAAAATGCCGTTGCTTTTAAAGTTGAAACGCATAATCATCCTTCTGCATTAGAACCTTACGGAGGTTCGGCGACGGGCATAGGCGGAGTGATAAGAGATATTCTGGGCGTCGGGCTTGGAGCAAAACCTCTTGCCAATACCGATGTTTTTTGTTTTGGAAATCCAAATGCCGAACAAGAAGATATTCCGTCCGATATTCATCATCCAAAAAGAATAATGAAAGGCGTGGTATCAGGCGTGCGCGATTATGGAAATAGAATGGGAATACCGACAGTCAATGGAGCGCTGTATTTTGACGACGGATATACTGCAAATCCTCTCGTATATTGCGGGACTATGGGCATTATTGAGAAAAATAAAATAGAAAAACGAGTTGAACCCGGAGATTTGGTTTTACTCGTAGGCGGCAAAACGGGCAGAGACGGCATACATGGCGCGACTTTTTCCTCTATTAGATTAAATAAAGAGTCCGATGTCAGAGCGGTTCAAATAGGCAATCCCATAGTTGAGAAAAAAGTTTTAGACGCTTTATTAAAAGCCCGCGACCTAAATTTGTATAGAGCTCTTACGGATTGCGGAGCTGGAGGGCTTTCAAGCTCTGTCGGAGAACTCGGCGAGAAAACGGGCGTAAAAGTTCAACTTGAAAAAGTCCCTTTAAAATATGAAGGATTGTCTCCTTGGGAAATATGGATATCTGAAGCTCAAGAGAGAATGGTTTTAGCCGTTCCTGCAAAAAACAAAAACAAAATCTTAGAAATTTTTAAACAAGAAGAAGTGGAAGCTGTCTTTATCGGCGAATTTACCAATGATAAGAGATTGACTCTCTATTATAATGAAGACATGGTAGCCGATATTGATATGGAATTTCTCCACGATGGAATTCCAAAACCTTTAAGATTAGCCCGCCATAAAATCATACATGAAATAAGGCAGAAACCTGTGAAAATGAGCGAGGAGAAAATTGCTAAATCATTAAAAGCCGTTCTTTCAGATTTGAATGTCTGCTCTAAAGAATGGGTAATCAGACAATATGACCATGAGGTTCAAGGACAAACCGTAGTCAAACCTTTGCAAGGCTCGTCAATAGAAATTTCAGGACCGGGAGACGCAGCCGTCATCAATCCATTCACAATAGTAGAAGGAACAAAAAAAGGCATAGTATTGTCTTGCGGTATGAATCCTCAATATGGAAAAATCAGCCCTTATAAAATGGCGGCAAGCGCGATAGAGGAAGCTTTGAGAAATGCCGTTTGCGTCGGCGCTGATATTAAAAAAATCGCTTTGCTTGATAATTTCTGCTGGGGCAATACCAGTAGACCTGAAATTTTAGGTTCTTTAATCCGCGCGGCTTTTGCTTGTTATGATATGTCAAAAGCTTTCGGCGCTCCGTTTATCTCAGGTAAAGACAGTTTGCACAATGAATATTCTATGGACGGCGCCAGATATTCCATACCTGCGGCATTGTTGATTTCCGCTATCGGAGTGATTGAAGATATTTCCAAAACAATCACAATGCCCTTTAAGGAAAAAGGCAATAAAGTGATATTATTGGGTCTTACAAGAAATGAGCTCGGCGGCTCGGTATTTTCAAAAATCAATAAAGTAAAAGAGGGAATGATTCCAGATGTCTATCCGCAAGAGTCTCTTTTAATAATGGAACAAATTCACAGCGCAATCTCTAAAAATATTATTCAATCCTGCCATGATTTAAGCGAAGGCGGTCTTGCCGTAGCCGCAAGCGAGATGGCTTTTTCCTCTAATCTGGGCGTCAAAATAAATATAGACGCCGTTCAATGCAAAGAGAGAATACTGCCTGCGGAAATCCTTTTTTCAGAATCCAATGGAAGATTTTTAGTAGAGGTAAAGCCGCAGGATTTTGCAGAATTTACAAATATATTCAAAAAGACTATTTACAGCGAAATCGGCGCAGTAGAATCTGAAAACATAATCTTTGAAAGTCCAAAACACAATCTGTCAATTCAATATTCCAGCAAAGAACTATATGAGGAATGGACAAGACCATTGAAAAATTTATAAAGGAGTATGCATTATGAAACAATTTATGGATAAAGATTTTTTATTATCAACAGACACTGCAAAAACTCTCTATCACGATTATGCGGCTAAAATGCCTATTATTGATTATCATTGCCACATTAAACCTCAGGAGATTGCTCAAGATGTCCATTTTAAAAATATCACTCAAATTTGGCTTGGCGGCGACCATTATAAATGGAGATTGTTGAGGGCTAATGGAGTTGATGAGGAATTTATCACTGGAAAAGCCGGCGACAAAGAGAAATTTCAAAAGTGGGCTCAGACTTTGGAAAAAGCCATAGGCAATCCTATACATCATTGGAGCCATTTGGAATTGAAAAGATATTTTGATTATGACGGCGTCTTATGCGCCGAGACGGCAAATGAAGTTTGGGATTTGTGCAATAAAAAACTCTCTTCGCCTGATATGAGCGCAAGGGAAATAATAAAAAAATCAAATGTCAAAGCGATTTGCACTACTGACGAGCCTATAGATTCTTTAGAGTATCATAAGACTATTAAAGCCGATAAAAGTTTTTCTGTTAAAATTCTGCCTGCTTGGAGGCCTGACAGAGCGCTCGCTATAGAAAGAGATTCTTTTAACGATTATATAGACGAGCTTTCAAAATCTGCATCCGTCAAAATTAACTCTTTTGAAGATTTTAAAGAAGCGCTCAAAAAAAGGCTTGATTTCTTTAATGCGGCGGGCTGTTTAGCGAGCGACCATGCTTTGGAATTTATCCCATATTATCCATCAAGCGATAAAGAGATAGAAAACATTTTTGATAATAAAATAAAAACAAGCGTTATTTCTAAAGAAGATGAATTGAAATATAAAACCGCTCTTATGCTATTTTTAGCTAAAGAATACAATAAACTCGGCTGGGTTATGGAGCTTCACATATCTTGCGGACGCAACAATAATTCCAAAGGGTTTAAGAGAAACGGCGCAGATAGCGGTTATGATTGTATAGGCGATGTTTTTTCAGGAGCGCAGGCGGCGGCTTTTTTAAACGCTCTTGATTTCACCGATGAATTGCCGAAAACCATACTATATAGTTTAAATCCCAATGACGATGATATTATCAATTCTATTGTAGGCTGTTTTCAAAGCGGCGGGATTTATTCAAAAGTTCAGCAAGGCTCGGCATGGTGGTTTAATGACCATAAGACGGGAATGATAAAGCAGATGACGGCATTTGCAAATATGGGTTTGCTGTCCAATTTTATAGGTATGCTCACAGATTCGCGCAGTTTCTTATCTTATACAAGGCATGAATATTTTAGAAGGATATTATGCGATATGATAGGCGCTTGGGTGGAAAATGGAGAATATCCAAATGATTTAAAAGCTCTCTCAAAAATAGTGGAGGATATATCCTATAACAATGCAAAGCGCTTTCTTGGTTTTGATATTTAGGATATAAAAGTAAAAGGGGTAATATGACTCAGACTAAAGTTGCGATAATCGGAAGACCAAATGTCGGGAAATCTACTCTTTTTAATAGATTGATAGGGCGCAAAAAAGCTATTATTCACGCTTCGCCGGGAACTACAAGAGATAGGAATGATTATGAAGTTCTTTGGAAAGATAAAAAATTCATCATCACAGACACTGCGGGCTGGAGCAGCGATGTAAGCGTATTTTCAAAAGATATGGCGCGCCAACTTGAAATGGCTGTGGAGCAGGCTGAAATCATTGTATTTGTAGTGGATGCAAAAAGCGGCATTCATCCTTTGGACAATCAAATAGCGCAAGTTATAAGACAAAGCAAAAAAGAAGTGATTCTCGCTGTAAATAAAATAGACAATCAAGTAGATGAAGCCAAAGGTTATGAGTTTTATCAATTGGGTTTTGACGAATTGGTTTTTATTTCAGCTATACACGGTAGAAGCATAAATGATTTGCTTGATATGATTTGCCGGCATATAAAATACGATAGAAAAAACAAGAAAAAGAAAGATTTATTAAAAATTATCCTTGTAGGAAAGCCGAATGTCGGCAAATCCTCTTTTGTCAATGCCGCCGCAAAGGAAGAAAGAAGCATAGTTCACGATATAGCTGGAACTACGCGCGACTCTTTGAGCGTCTTGGTAAATATAAATGACAAAGAATATATTTTGACCGACACAGCCGGCTTGCACAGAGGCAATAAAACAAAAGACGATATGCAATATCTATCTACTTTAAGCGCAAGTTATGCCATTGACGATTCCGATATAGCCGTATTGCTGATAGACGCCGAGCAAGGAATAGGCGAGACCGAAAGCAAAATAGCGGGTATATTGGACAAGAAAAAAAGAGCTGTGATAATAGCCGTCAATAAATGGGATTTAATCAAAGAGGATAAAGAAGAAGCCGTCAGATATTTTACAGAGCAAATAAGAGAGAAAATGAAATTTATGCCTTGGGCGCAAATAATTTTTCTTTCAGCAAAAACGGGACAGAGAATAGATAGAGTTTTTGCTCAAGCAGACATAGTATATGAGCAATATAAAAGAGAAATCCCTCAAGATGAATTAAATGCGGCAATAAGAGACGCCATAGTCAGAAAGCCGTATATAAGCAAAGGCAAGACTCTAAAAATAAAAAATTACGCCCAAGTAGCGTCAAGACCTCCAACCTTTGTTTTTAGTGTAAATGATTTGGAATTAGTGCACTTTTCCTATGAGCGCTTTTTAGAAAATTTTCTAAGGGAAAGATTCGGTTTTGACGGAACTCCAATAACTCTAAAATTCAGAAAAAATTAGTCCCCTCTCCCTTGAGGGGAGAGGGCAGGGTGAGGGTGGTCGCAAAGCTAAATTAACAAGGAGAAAACAAATGCTTA
Organism: Endomicrobium sp.; assembly: GCA_031260765.1. Classification (GTDB taxonomy): domain Bacteria; phylum Elusimicrobiota; class Endomicrobiia; order Endomicrobiales; family Endomicrobiaceae; genus Parendomicrobium. The sequence continues at coordinate 9,389 of JAISKX010000033.1, forward strand.
TAAAAATTCTATACATCTTATTTGCCTATTTCTGCGGAGCAATCCCTTTTGCCTATATACTTCCTAAATTGTTTGCAGGAGTGGATATAAGAACTATCGGCTCAGGCAATCCCGGAACAACAAATGTTTTTAGAGCCGCAGGCAAAAAAATAGGCGTCCTTGTTTTTTTGCTTGATGTTTCAAAAGGTTTTATTCCTGTATATTTCGCTTGTCTGATAGACGGCGGCTTTGTTTTCTCCGCCATTGTCGCTCTTGCGGCTATGCTGGGGCATATATACACAATATTCTTAAAATTTAAAGGCGGCAAAGGCGTTGCAACCGGGCTTGGCGTGTTTTTGGCTTTGATTTTAGAGCCTACTTTATGCGCTTTTGCCGTTTTTATAATAGTATTCTTGCTTTTTGGTTATGTTTCTCTCGGTTCAATCAGCGCTTGCATAGTTTTGCCTATTGCGGCTTATTTTTTCGGATACGGTATAGAGCCTATAATTTTTGCATCAATAATAGCCTTTGCTATCATTTACAAACATAAAAGCAATATAAAAAGACTTATAGCCGGCAATGAAAACAAATTCAATATTTTCGGACGAAAAAAGAAGGATTCAAATGAATAAACACGATATAGCTTTATCATTATCAAAAATCCTCGCTTCAAAGAAAGAGGCGGAAAGCGCGGTCAATAAAGTATTTGAAGAAATCTCATCTGCTTTAAGGGCGGGGGATAAAGTAGTAATCACAGGCTTGGGAAGTTTTAATTCTTTTATAACAAAGCCCAAAAACGGACACAATCCTAAAACTGGCGAAAAACTCATCATATCCCCAATGAGAAAAGTGAGATTTAAACAAGCCAAAGACTTATTTAAGGAATAATATGATAGAAAGCTTAAATATATCAGATAAAGAATATTGGACTATAGGAGAGATTTCAGAAATCACCAAAGTGCCGAAATACACTCTGAGATATTGGGAGAGCGAATTTAAACTTCTATCCCCTATAAGGAAAGGCAATGGGCGCAGGCTTTATAAAAAAGACGATGTTGAGCTAATCTTTAATATAAGGGATTTGCTTTACAATAAGAGATATACAATAGAAGGCGTAAAGAAATATTTTGTATATGAAAAGAGAAACAGGCAAAAACAGTTAAAATTAGACATCCCCAATTTACCGGAATCTGAAGTATTGAAAGAAATACAAGGGGATTTACAGCAAGTTCTAAAATTGCTAAAAGGTGTCCATTGAAAAGCAGTCGGGGCGTAGCGCAGTTGGCTAGCGCACTCCCTTGGGGTGGGAGAGGCCGCTGGTTCAAGTCCAGTCGCCCCGATACCATAAGAGATTGAAAATCTTATTGAATTTTCAATCTCTTTTTGTTGTTAAAATGGCATAAAGAGGAAAAAAATTGATTATTATCTCTTGTTTAAAAACAAAAATATCTAAATATACGGCATGCGGCGCTAAGAAAGCGTTGATTTTTCTATTATTTTTACTTGTTTTTGGTTTTTCGCCTGCAAATGCCCAGAGCAAATACAGATATATTGTCTTTTTTGCCCAATCTTTAAATATTCCTCAGTCTGTTATAAACAGAATCATGGCTTCAAATTACTTCTCTTTAACCATTCCTATAGACAGCGCTGAAATAATCCCAAACAATATTGCAGAATTGATAGCTTCTGGAAAAGGCGAACCGGCTCTTAGTTTCAAACCAGAGCCGCTTTTTCCCTTAGTTAGTTCTGTCTATGGTCCTGCCGGATACACCCCAGACAGACAAGATATTTTGTCAGACTATTTCAAAAACAATATTTCTGAGTTTAAGAGCAAAATGAATATGGATAATTTCGGCTTATTTTTGAAATCGGGAGAAGTTTCTAATGATTTATTGCTTTTCTTCAATCAAAATAAATTTATTTGGGCTAATGCCTCAAATACGGCTGATAATATATACGGCGCTTATAAAATCAATGGGATGAATACTTTTGCAGTTTATAAAAATCTCCCGAATAATAGCGGCGATATTATGAAATGGCTTGAAGCGCGCAAGGAATCCATAATACCCGTCATTTTGACTGAAAGGCAGTTGAATGATATAGTCTTTATGACATCTCTCATAAATATATTTGAAAAAAGTCAGTATATAAAGCCGGCGATTCCTCTATATATAAACAATGTTGAAAAAGAGAAATTTGTCGTCAAAAATAATGTCTCATTTTCCAACCCGCAATTCAACAGCAATATTATGGATAAGCTGAATTCTGCGGCTGATGTCATACACAAATATAAGAGCATGAAGGGATATTCTCAAACCTCTTATAAAAATGCTCAAAGCGAATTTCTTATACTTTCTAATTATCAGCTTTTATACGGCGTTGAATCTAAAAATCCAGAAAATTTAAGAGCTTTTTCGGCAATCCATGACAATGTATTGAAATTTGTAGGTATTTCTATGTTGACAGACGCTGAGATGGACACAATGAAAAAGAATATTTCAGTATATGAAAATAAAGGCGAAGACAGCGAAATAAGCGCCGACATTGTGCGGATAAACGGCGGCATAAGCATTGCAAACAATGAGTTAATAAAAAATATAAGCGTGATTTCGGCAAATTCAAATATACAAATCAGCATAAAATTCAATACAGAAAGTTGGGACAGCGCTATTTCTTTTATAGATGTGTATATAGATATGAACAATATAGATGGTTTAGGCTCTATAGTGATGTTAAAAGGCGTGAAAGGTTTTTTAGATTCAGCTAATGGTTGGGAATATGCTGTGAGAATTTATAGAAACAGGGCTTTATTATATAGAGACTCTCAGAATGGGCAAGTTCTTTTGGGAGAGTTTGCCGTCCAAAATAACACTGTCAGAATAAATAGATTTATCAGAGGAAATCCGGCAAATTGGGCAATTCAGGCTATTGCAGTTGATTCAAGCGGAACAAATAATGCAGTGATTGACTTCTTGGGCTCAAGCAAAGGTAAATCCAAAAAAGATATTCTCCTATCAGTCCCTCTTGAAATACC
>JAISKX010000085.1 GCA_031260765.1 Endomicrobium sp.
GATGGTCGCTTTGCCTTTTGGCGTCTTTTGACACAATTTGCCTGCTGATGTAGCGCTGCTACACGGCGCAGTCAAATTCTGCCAAAATACGCTCAAAATGCTTCGCGGATGTGCAATAATATAGTTTTTCCCTACTGCCAAAAAAGGCTCGTTATTCTGGGTAAAGTATGTCTGTCATTCTGCGCGAAGTCGCAGAATATATATAATAAAAAGCCTCTTAACGAAAAATAGGCAGGCAATCTAAATAGGGGAAATCAAAAATAATATGAAAAACGACAATCAGAATTACAAATTTGGAATATTTTATTTTAATCCAAAAGATAAAACCTTGTTCCCCAAAAAACGCTTTGGTATTGGTTGGACAATAAATTTTGGTCAACCATTAGCATGGGTGTTGTTGATAGTGTTAATCATAATTGCTTTTGTAATTGCATCGGCAATTAAAAGTGCAAATTAATAAATAATATCGGAAAATAGGAGGAGTTAAATGCGAGATAATATTTTGCGTTCCTTGTGAGAAGTTGAAAAGCCGTGTTAATAAGTTTAAAGTTATTTAATCCAAAAAAGAAACCCCTCTTTGGCATTTTGCCGAAGGGGGGTTCTTTTTTTATCCGCTATGTTTTATTTTGTTTTTCCTTGATTGGCTACTGAGTTCATCGCTTTTTTTACTGCTTCTGCGTCGCCCAGATAATAGCGTTTGACGGCTTTTAAATTATCGTCAAGTTCATATACAAGAGGCATCGCTGTCGGGATATTGACATTGATTATGTCATTGTCGCTTATATTGTCTAAATATTTTACCAATGCCCTAAGGCTGTTGCCGTGAGCGGATATTATGATTTTTTTTCCGGCTTTTATTTGAGGGACGATTTCTTTTTTCCAAAAAGGAACTACCCTTGCCACAGTATCTTTTAAAGACTCGCTAAGCGGAAGTTGTTTCTTTGATAAAGAAGCATATCTCAAATCTTTGCCCGGATATCTATCGTCATTTTCATCAAGAGGCATAGGGCGGATATCATAACTTCTTCTCCAAAGTTTTACTTGCTCCTCTCCATATTTTGCCGCCGTTTCCGCTTTGTTTAAACCCTGCAATGCGCCGTAATGCCTCTCGTTTAATTCCCAACTTTTTATTACATGCACCCATTGTAAATTCATAGCGTCAAAAACTGTCCGAAGCGTCTGTATTGCCCTTTTAAGCACAGAGGTAAAAGCCAAATCAAAAGCATATCCGTTTTTCTTTAACAATTTTCCCGCTGCAAAGGCTTCTTCCTTTCCTTTTTGAGACAAATTCACATCAGTCCAACCGGTGAATTTATTTTCATCATTCCAAACGCTTCTGCCATGTCTGATTAAAACTATTGTATACATTTATTCTCTCTCCTCAGGGTTATTTCGCAATATCTTGCGCTCTTGTTTCTCTTATGACAGTCACTTTGATTTGTCCGGGATATTCCAAAGTTTGTTCTACTTTTTTTGCTATATCGTGGGCTAAAACCGGCATTTGCCCATCGTTTATATTATCGGGTTCAACTAAAATTCTCACCTCTCTGCCTGCTTGTATGGCATAAGCCATTGAAACTCCTTTAAAGCCAGATGCGACTTTTTCAAGCTTTTCAAGCCTCTGCATATAATGCTCTACGGATTCTCTCCTCGCGCCCGGTCTTGCGGCTGATATTGCGTCGGCGGCGGCAATCACAAAAGCTTCGGCGCTTTTTGGAGTATCAAACCCCTCGTGATGAGCCAGAATGGCATTTATCATTTTTGGAGATTCCCCAAACTTCTTTGCAACCTCAGCAGAAATTTGATGATGAGTGCCTTCCACTTCATGGTCAACGGCTTTTCCTATATCGTGGAGAAGCCCCGCTTTTTTACAAAACATCACATCTATGCCGAGTTCTCCCGCTATCGCGCCTGCAATCCAAGTGACTTCTAAGGTATGTTGAAGTTGATTCTGCCCATAAGAAGTCCTGAATTTGAGTTTTCCAAGCAATTTAATGATTTCGGAATTAAGACCTGGAACGCCGGCTTCAATAGCGGCTTGTTCTCCTATCTCTTTTAATCTGCCGTCCATTTCCTTTCTCACTTTATCAACCACTTCTTCAATTCTTGCGGGATGAATTCTCCCGTCGGCTATAAGTCTTTCAAGAGCGACTTTTGCAATTTCTCTTCTGACTCCGTCAAATGCAGACACCACTATGGTTTCCGGAGTATCATCAACTATCAAGTCAACGCCTGTGACTTGTTCAAAAGCCCTGATATTTCTGCCTTCTCTGCCGATGACTCTTCCTTTCATCTCGTCGTTTTGAATTTGAACAGTTGAAGTGGTGATGTCGGCAGTATGGTCTGCCGCAATCCTTTGTATAGCCACAGACAGAATTTCTTTGGATTTTTTATCCGCATTATCTCTTGTGTCTTGCTCAATCTTTTGAAGTAAAATAGCGGCGTCTTGTTTTGCCTCGTCTTCCATAGATTTGATAAGAGAATTTTTGGCGTCTTCTCTTGTCATTTGAGCCACTCTTTCTAAAGCTTTTCTCTGTTCTTCCTTGATTTTGTCAATTTCAGAATATCTATAATTCAAATTTTGAGCTTTTTGAGAAAGCTCTTTCTCTTTACCCGACAAATCTCTTTCTTTCCTTTCAGCCGCGTCTATCCTCTTGTCAAGATGTTCTTCACGCTGATTGAGCCTGTTTTCCATAGTTTGAGCGGTTTGTTTTTTTTCTCGGATTTCTTGCTCAAACTCCTTTCTTTCTTTATCTACGATTACTTTTGCTTCGAGCAAAGACTCTTTAGATTTTGTTTCTGCTATTAATTTAGCTTCTCTGATAATCCTTTCAGAAACTTGTTCGGCTGATTTTACATTGGTTTTTGCATAAGCAAATCTCAAGATATAACCTATAGCCAAAAACACTAAAGCGGTGATTGCTATCATTAAAATGTCCATTCCTCCGCTCCTTTTTGAAATAATTTTTAAAATTTAAGCTTTTCAATTCATAATTTTTGCCGCACAATTCTCTTGCCGCTGACAATCATCCCTAAAGATTCGTCAAAACTTTCTCGGGGAACCCTATCTATAATTTGAAAATCATAAGCAAGACCTACAATCTTTTCTTTCTTTATCCCTTTAAGCCATCTGTCAAAATAACCCTGCCCATATCCCACTCTATAACAATCTTCGTCAAAAACAACTCCTGGAACTACAATTAAATCAATTTCATCTTTACTAATTTCATTTTTAATCTCAGGTTGTTTAATTCCCATTACAATATTGCCGGCTTCTTCAGATTCAGAAAACGCAAATGCTCCCATTGTTTTTTTGCTTTTATCTATCACCGCGGGAAAAACGACTTTTTTGCCGTCTTTAACGGCGAGATTTATTATCTCTTGAGAGTCCACTTCTCCTCGGATGGCTTGATAAAGCATAATGGTTTTAGCTTTTTGATATATAGGCATATTTTGTATTTTGCCTACAATCTCTTTGCTTTCGGATACAGACAAAGATGGAGAGATAGTTTCTCTCATTTTTAGAAATCTATTTCTTATCCTTTTTTTGTCTAAGTCCGTATAAGCGTTCACGAATTCTTGCCTCATACCCTTCTTTTGTCGGTTTATAGAATTCTACCGGGTCATCCCAATAATCCTGTTGGACAAAATGCCCTTCAAAATCATGAGGATATTTATATCCCTGTCCATGTCCCAATTGCTCTCCATCTAAATTTGCATCTTTTAAATGATTTGGAACGCTTCTCGCCTTGCCGTTTTTTACTTCAGAAAGCGCCTCTTCTATAGCTAAATAAGTTGAATTTGATTTCGGCGCGCTTGCTACATATACGGCGGCTTGGGATAAAATAATTCTTGCTTCAGGCATTCCGATAAATTCTACAGCTCTTAAAGCGGATTCCGCAAACATCAAAGCCCGCGGGTCTGCCATTCCTACATCTTCCGACGCCGCTATTATTATTCTTCTTGCTATAAAGCGCGGGTCTTCTCCCGCAGATAACATCTTTGCCATCCAATATAGCGATGCGTCAGGGTCGCTGCCTCTCATTGACTTTATAAATGCCGAGATATGGTCATAATGAGCGTCTCCGGAACGGTCGTATAAAACCGCCCTTTTTTGCATAGATTCTTGCGCTGTGGAAATGTCAAAAATCCTTATGCCTTGCTCGTTCACTTTTGTTGAAAGAACTCCGATTTCAAGAGCATTTAGAAGTTTTCTCGCATCTCCATCGGCATTTAAAATCAAATGTTTTCTTGCATCATCAGACATTTTGACTGTGTAATTTCCAAGTCCGTTTTCTTTATCTTTTAAAGCATTGTCCAAAATTGTTGAAAGAGCCTCTTTTGGAAGAGATTTAAACTCAAAAACAATGCTTCTTGATATTATAGCCGCATTTATATAAAAAAACGGATTCTCCGTTGTGATGCCTATTAAAGTGATTACGCCTCTTTCAACATCCGGCAGCAAAGCGTCTTGCTGAGAGCGGTTAAAATGATGTATTTCATCAAGCATAAGAATCGTTTTTTTGCCGTAAAGTTCAGTTCTTGATTTAGCCGCTTCAATAATTTTCCTAATTTCCGCAATGCCTATTGTAACTGCATTCGCTTCTTCAAAATAGGACTTGGTTTTTAAAGCTATAATTCTTGCCAATGCGCTTTTGCCTGTGCCGGGAGGACCGAAAAAAATCATAGAGCCTAAATTATCCGCTTCAATGGAGCGGCGCAAAAGTTTATCATTTCCCGCTATATTTTCCTGCCCTAAAAAATCTTCAAAAGACTTTGGAGACATTCTTGCCGCCAAGGGCTTATTTTTTTGTTTAGCGGAGTTTGTCATAAAATCCGTCTGTTGCATAACTCCCCTCCATCATTCATACAGATTACATAAAAAAACCCCGCGATGCCGTGCATTCTAAAAGATTTAAAGCCCTTGTATCAGGTGAGAATCAGAGGCATAAGCCCTCGAGCAAACGCTCGTCTTAGATTCTCCTGTTTAGACTTGTAGGAATAAATACAGTTAGAATGTCACCAACACCGCAGGGAAAACATTAAAATATTTCAATTTAGCGCATTTACTTCGTCAATTTGCTTAATCAATTTGTTAATTTTTTTGGTATAGTTCTCCGAAATATTTTTTTGTGAACCTTTAAGTTCCAACAACTCTTTAGCAATATAAAAAGTTGTTAAAGCCGTTATTTTTTGAGTGTCAACTACATCTTTTCTTTGTTCCTGCACCTTTTCCCATCTTGCATTTATCAAATCTATAATCGCCGCTATATCTAATTGCCCGATTCCGTCCAAATCAACTACTATTTCTTTCTTCATTACAGTCAAGGAGTATTTTGCCATTTTATTTCTTAAAAGTATCTATTTTTTTTAGTATTCTTTCCACTTTTATTATTGAATTTTCAACGCTTTTTTTCAAAACTGCATATTCGCTTGCTTTTATTGAATTTAGTCTGTTTTCTTGCTTTAAAAAGTCCACTTCGGCTTTTAATTTTATGTTTTGTTCATACAATTCTTTGTATTTTGCCGTAAGTTTTCGAATTTTTGTAGATAAAAGCTCTAATTCAACCTCTATTTCAACCATGGCGGGATTGTATAAATTGAATGCTTCTTTGTCAACTTATAAGAAAAGTATGGATTTTTTAAGGGGTTTATGGAGATATTATCTAAAAACACATTGATTTTTCAATCAATTCAACTTAAATTATCTTATAAATATACTATTTACCCAATAAAAAACCGCCTAACTATCAAACAAGTTAGGCGGTTTTTTTGTGTCTGTGTGAGCGAAACGGCAATTAGAAATTGTCGTTAAGCAATTCCATATAACTCAGCGGATGTTGACATGCTGGGCAAAGGTTCAATGCTTCTTTGCCTTCATATACATATCCACAATTGCGGCATCTCCAGCGGACAACTGTTTTCTTCTTGAAAACTTCATCATTTTCAATATTGTCAAGAAGTTGCAAATATCTCGCTTCATGGTGTTTTTCCGCAACAGATACCATTTGAAATGTCTTTGCAATTTCTGGAAAACCTTCATCCTCGGCTGTTTTTGCAAATCCCGGATACATATCTGACCATTCTTCTTTTTCTCCAGCAGCGGCAGCTTTTAAATTTTCAGCAGTTGTGCTGATAATGCCGGCAGGAAAAGATGCTGTAATTGAGAGATTTCCGCCTTCTAAGAATTTGAAAAATCTCTCAGCATGCTCTTTTTCATTATCCGCTGTCTCTATAAAGAAGCCTGATATTTGTTCAAAGCCCTCTTTTTTTGCCTTTGAAGCAAAGAATGTATATCTATTTCTTGCTTGCGATTCTCCAGCGAATGCCATGAGAAGATTTTTTTCCGTCTGTGTTCCTTTTACTGATTTTGCCATTTTAATATCCTCCTTTTTTCATATTTTCCCTCTTCCTATAAGAGAGAGAGAGGCGCAAAGCCCCGGCGAGGGATGCAAAGCGCCTTTTTGTTTTTTCAACTACTTAATCTCTACTTCATTGAACCACTTACCATGTAAATTGCAGGTTTCTATTACTTGAACTTTGCCGCTTGCCCCATCTTTTAAATGAATTGTCGCGATTGGGTTGATATTTTCGCTAAGCATTACATTGGAAACGAATTTCTTATTCAAATAAAATGTAATCTCAGCAATATGATGTTCCGGCAGCATAGGATGAGTAATTTCACCGACTTTTACATGAACAACTTTAACGCCTTCTATACTCTTGCAAGTTGTTTTAATACCTAATTGAGGTATATGTTTTTTTTCGCTTTCGCCCGTTTCTGCCTTAAAATCAGGCGATTTATAGGCGTCTTCTTTCTCTTCAAAAACATTCTCCTGCATACAGATTGGGCATTTTTTGATATCTCCTTCCAATGAGACAAACCCGCAGCATTTGCATACAAATCCTTTCATGGCGTCCACCTCCTTTTTTATTTCCGCTGATTGCGGATATTTTTATTCTTCGTCTTCTTCGCCGTGATGATCGTCGTCGTAGTCAGTTCCCGGACCTGCCGCTTTTCTTGTCCCAGTCTCTAGAAAATGAGAGTATAAAGGCGACATGTCCCTAAGTCTTTTTACTATATTTGGAAATTCTTGTAAAACAAAATCTATTTCTTCTTGATTATTGTATTTTGACAATGTAAAAATTATAGAGCCTTGTCCCAGAGCGACATCAACATTGATAGCCGTCAACACGGGCGAGAGCTTGAGATTTTTTGAAGCGCATGCCGAACCGCTTGCAGCCATAATGCCTTTTGCATCGGACAATAAAAACAGAGCCTCGCCTTCTACAAATTCCACTGAAAAATTGACATTTTGCGGCAGTCTGTTTTCCGTAGCGCCGTTCAAATATATATTGTCTATTCTCTTTGGAAGTTCGGATATGAGTTTGTCTCTCAAAATCTTCATAGAGGCTGAATTTTTTGTCATCTCTTCTTTTGCCAATTTGCAGGCTGCGCCGAAACCAACAATAGAAGGGATATTCTCCGTTCCAGAGCGTTTTGAATTTTCCTGCACCCCGCCGTCAAATAATGGGACTATTTTCA
>JAISKX010000164.1 GCA_031260765.1 Endomicrobium sp.
GGTTTTGCCCGTTCCCGGAGCGCCGAATAATAAAACGCCTTTTGGAATTTTCCCTCCGAGTTTTTGAAATTTAGCGGGATCTTTTAAGAAAGCGACAATCTCTTGCAATTCTTCTTTCGCTTCCGCGCAGCCCGCCACATCTTTAAAAGTCACTTTTGTTTGGCTGGCATTTGCGGCTTTTGCTTTTGATTTGCCGAAAGCCATAGCCTGCTTTCCGCCGCCCATCATTCCGCGCATCATCCAAAACCAAAACAATAATAAAAGTATGATAGGTCCCCAACTAAACAAGAAAGAAGTAAGCCAACTTTTTTCCGCTCCGTTGAATTTGGGGACATCGTTTTCTTCCAAATCTTTTACAAGGCTTGGGTCATTCATAGGCTTGGTTTTAAATTTGAGCAATTCGCCTTTTTCATTCTTGAATTGTCCTCTAATGATTTCCGGCGCGACCTCTACGTTTGAAATCATTCCCGCTTTTATGTTTTGTTTAAATTGAGAATAGTCCAATTCAACTTCCTGAGTCTTTTGTCTTGTTGAATTCATAAGCATAAAAATGATTATGAATAAACTTATCCAAAAGAATATAAACCATGGGTTTTTCGGCATTTTTTCTTTCATATTGTCATCTCCTTATTTTCTTGCGATAAAATTCCAATATAGGGCAAGCCTCTGTATAAATCATTATAGTCAAGCCCGTATCCTACGACAAATTCATTGGGTATATCAAAACAACAGTATTCTATAGTAGTGTCCACCAATCTTCTGCTTTGCTTATTTAATAAGACGCACACTTTTACGCTTTTTGCGCCTCTCTTTAAAAATTCTTTTCTTAAAAAACTTGTAGTAACTCCTGTGTCTGCAATATCGTCAATAAACAAAATATCTTTGCCTTTAATATCGCTTTTTACATCGGCAATTATTTTGACGGAGCCGCTGGACTCCGTTCCTACATAAGATTTAGCCACTATAAAATCTATTTTGTATAAAGGATTCAAATGTCTTATGAGGTCTGATGAGAATATAAAACTGCCTTTGAGAATTGAAATTATCAGCGGGTCTTTATCTAAGAAATCTCTTTGAATTTGAAGGGAAACTTCCATTATCCTTTTATTGATTTGTTCTTCGGTAAGTAAAATTTTTACTTTATGTTTATTTTCTGTCATTTTTTCTTAAAAACCGCCTTTTTGTTATTCAACTTAAAAAACCAATCATTAGACAATTGATACGGACTTTTGTCAAAAGATAGGATTTTTTCCATTAAAAAATTTATTTGATAACTATTTTTTTTCTCGGGGAGCGCTTCCTTAAGGATTCTATAACGAAGCGCGGCATTATATCCTAAAAACCTATTCAAATCAAGAATGACTCTATTTTTGCTTTTTTTGACGCTCAAAGCGCTAAGTTTTGCGCAAATCTCATTCATATAATCGTCTTCTAAGGATTGTATTCTGCTGATTTCAAAAATATGCTCTATAGCCTTATTATTGATTTTTTCAATTTGCGGTATAAGATTATGCCTGATTTTATTTCTTGTGAACTCGTCGCTTAAATTGGATTTATCTGTGCAAAAAGGTAATTTTTGCTCTTTTATATATTCGTCTATCAATTTTCTTTTTATAGACAGCATTGGTCTTATGATTTGAAGTTTTTTATTGATAAGCCTTCTTTGAGGAATACCGCTGAAATTTCCGCTGCCTCTTAAAAGCCACATCAAAACTGTTTCGGCATTATCATTCGCATTATGGGCTGTCGCTATTTTGTTAAATCTCTTTTCTTTGGCTATTTGCTCTAATGCGGCATATCTCAATTCTCTGCCCGCTGTTTCTATAGATATTTTGCGAGTTTTAGCATAAGTTTTGACGGGCAATTTTTGAAAATAAAAAGAGATTTGCATTTTGTTAGACAGAGATTTGACAAGTTTTTTCTCTTTTTTTGCGTCAAGCCTCAAACTATGGTCAAAATGAACTATCATTAAAGATATATTTATTTTTTTTGAAAGCCGCCAAAAAAGATGAGCAAGGCTTATTGAGTCCGCTCCGCCCGATACCGCTATTATGATTTTATCGCCGTTTTGGACAAGTTTATTTTCAATGATATTCTTATAAAACAATTCTATAGTTTTCATCTGACAAAAAACCTTTTAAAAAATTTCCTTGTATTGTTCTTTTCTCGTATGGGGGAGATTAAGGTTGTGAAATTTTTTATAAACATAATTATATGCTCGTCAAAATGTATAGCCGCATATTTATTATTCCACACAGGATTAAATCTGTCTTTAAACTCTCTTAAAGCCTTAAAATCATGCCCAAGATATTCGCTTAAAGAGAACATCTTTGTAAAGTATTTTAAGAAAGGGTCTTCTTTTTCATCTCTGCTATAAGTTAGACCTAAATCAAAAAGCTTATATTCTTTTTCCTTTGCCCATAAAACTGCTTTATAGACCATATATTCAAAAATATTGTTTGGACAATCGACAAATCTAATAATCTTGCAAGACGCTTCATATTTGTTTTTGACGGCGTCTATAATTGAAAAACCGCATATTTCGCCATTCTTTTCTAAAATTGCAAAACGGCTGTTTTTTATAATCTCTTCGCTGAAATCTCCCGGGATAAAATTTCTGCTTATATAATTTGAATTTTTCTCCCATTCATCATTGATTTTTGCAAATATATCTTTGTAAGCGTCGGGACTGCCTTCCATTATTTGATATGTGAAACCCTGTTTTTCAAAAGAAGCGGACAAATCATTAAAATAATTATTGCTTTCAAAACTTCTCAAAACGATTTTGGCTTCTTGAGCGATATTTAATACATCAAGCCCGATATCTCTATAAGCGTCTATATATTTATGCCCTATGCCGATAAAAGCAATACGCATATTTTGCGCATCAGCCGCTTCTTTCAATTGCCAAATCAATTCTCTTTTTTGTGAACTATTCCCTATCGGGTCGCTTAAAGCAAAACAATTATTGCCCGCCTCCGCATACATTATAAAAGCGTCTTTATCATGCGTCAGTATAAATTTTTTGTTTCCCGATAAGGCGTTTAAAGCATAGGTGTAATTTGAACCATTGACGATGTTTTCAATATCGCTATTGTCAAAAGGAATCGGCTTATAAAATACTTTTCTAAACACTTGCTCTATCGCTACTATTATAAATAGAACTGATATGCTCAGAGCAGTTCTCAAAAAGCGCGAGGCATTGCCGTCGTCCATAAGAATATCTATAAAGATTTTAGGGTCTGATATCCACATTAAAATATTTTGTTTGTTGATGAAGAACCCTATCCATATAGATGCGGCAAAAATTCCGCCTATGGCGCAAACCCACAATGCGTCAAAAGGTATATTTAACATTCCTCTTTCTCTATAAAAATATTTCTTTGAGGCAAGCAAAGCGGCAAATAATAGAATGAAATATATCAATACTATCGGATGCTCTCCCAAAATCAAAGATAAAACAATAGCGGAAAATGTAAATATCAGCCCCCATTTACGTGCTTTTTTTGTTCTAAGCTGCAAAGCGCGGGCTATAAAAAAGAAGCCTGCCGCCGTAATGCTTAAAAGAAAATTGGATAAATTTAAAAGCCAAATAGGGATTAAAGAGAGGATTTTTTTAAGTTGAACAATATCAAAAGGCGTGGACGCGGAAAACACCGCTATCATACCCGCCAAAAATGTTGATATTGCCAAAATCTGAACGAGAACTGAAGATACAGCCTTGCCGAACATTCTCGTTTTTTCATCAACCTTTCTGACAAGCCTGACGATTTCATAAAAACCAAGAGTCAAAAGAGCGATTGATAAGGGGAAAAAATAAAAAATTACTCTATAAGCAAGAAGTCCGCCTATGACGGCTGGGCTTGCGGCGGCATTGGGCAAAAGCATAGCGATAGCAGTTTCAAAAACTCCCATGCCGCCCGGAACTTGGCTGATGATTCCCAGCAATTGAGCGACAAGAAAAACTTTCAACAAAACAAAATAAGGAATTTCTCCAAAAGGCATGAGAACAAAAAGCGTAAGAGAGGCGGTAATCCAATCCGCCGTGGCGAGCAAGATTTGCGCTGCGACTATTTTTATGCTTGGAAATGATACGCTTCTTTTGCAAATCTTAATGGATTTTAAGTTTAAAGCGCTCAAAACCGCATAAGCGCCGAGTATTGCGAGAAAAACAAAGCCGATGCTTCTTGTTGTGATATTGTATTTAGTGACTTCCGCAAGCGAGACTGGGTCTATCACAAAAATAAAGCCGCCTGCGGCAAAAAGTCCAAGCCATATAGTAGCCGAAGAGAAGAATAGGACTTTCGTCACATCTACAATAGAGACTTTATATATTGAATAAAGCCTATATCTCAAAGACCCGCCAAAGAGCATAGAATAGCCTGTATTATTGCCGATAGCATTGCTCAAAAAGCAAGTAAAGAAAATTTCTTTTGGTTTTATTGGAACTTGATTATTGATATGTTTAAAAGCGATTATGTCATAACCGCCCAGCAACATATAATAGAGGAAAGCAAGCGCCATAGCAATCGCTATTTTATGCGGCGGTATAGATTGCAAAGCGCTCTTAATATCTTGAGGATTGATGGTTTTTAATTGATTGCTAAGAAGATATAAAGCCGCCAAAAAAATGGCAAGCCCCGCAAAAATTAAAATGATTTTCCAAAGTTTCTTCATAAATCCCCATTGTAGCCAATTAGAATTACAGCCTTACTTCACCACAATCTGCGCCAATCCATCTTTTTCTATTAACTCAACTTGCATATTAAACAAAGATGAGAGATTTTTACTTGTAAAAACTTCTTTTCTTTTACCGTCTGCAAAGATTTGACCGTCTTTTAATAGAATAAATCTTGTTATTTCCGGGATAATGTCCGATATAAAATGAGTGACAAGAATTATTTTTGTGCCTGCATTTAAGATTTTTTTGATTGTTCTTTGGAATTTGATTACAGAAGCTATATCTAAACTATTGGAAGGCTCGTCTAAAACCAAAACTTTAGGCTTATTTACTAAGGCTCTTGCTATTAAAAAGCGCCTTGCTTCGCCGGAAGACATAGTGTCTAAATTTTTATTGTTGAGATGCGATATTTCAAGAAATTCAGACATTTCTTGCGCTTTCTCTTTCATCTCTCTTGTGACTTTATGATTTGTAAATAATCCTATGCTTGCAAAGAAACCAGACATTATAGTTTCAAGCCCCGTTATACTATTATGAAAGTCATATTGAAGTTCATTTGTCACTATACCCAACTGAGCGCGTAAATCAGCCACATTCCATTGAGACTGACCGAACATTTTGCAAATAGTATTATCTGAAGTCCAAGAAGGGTAAATTTTTGCAGTGATGAGTTTGATGAGAGTTGATTTTCCAGAGCCGTTAGGACCGATAATCGCCGCATTTTCGTCCGAGCCGACAATCAAGTCCCGAATATTTAAAATCGTCCTATCGTCCCTTATCACAGAAACATTTCGAAATTCAATAAAATTTGAGTTGGGGTTTTTCATAATTGCGCGAATTCTATAATATTATGCTCCAAACGGCAAAAAACCTCATATAATCGCTTCCTTAAACGACTTGCCGTTTTCTTTTGCTTTCAAATCAAAGACATCTGCCGCAGTCTGACCTATATCCGCCAAACTCTCTCTTATCCCTAAGTCCGCATTTTTCTTTAAAGATTTTCCATAGACTAAAAGCGGAACATATTCTCTTGTATGGTCTGTATGCTTTTTATAAGTAGGGTCGCAGCCATGGTCTGCTGTGATAATGAGCATATCTTCATCCGTTAAAGCCGATAATAATTTAGGCAGAAAATCGTCAAAATCTTTCAACCCTTTAGCATAAGCGGCGGCATCTCTGCGATGCCCCCAAAGCATATCAAAGTCAACCAAATTGGTGAAAATCAAAGTCTTTTTGTCCGTTTTGTTTTTTATTTGTTTGAGAGTTTCATCCATGCCGTCTGCATTTGTTCTTGTATGAAAGGATTTTGTTATTCCGCAGAAATTAAAAATATCCTCTATTTTACCTATGGCTATAATCTCGCCGTTTGCGGCTTTTAAATCATCAAGAACAGTGTTTTTTGGAGATAAAGAATAGTCTTTTCTATTTTCCGTCCTGCTGTATTTGCTGTTTGAGCCTATAAAAGGTCTTGCTATTATTCTGCCTACGGCATTATTTCCGTTCATTATTTCTCTTGCTATTTTACATATATCATATAGCCTTTGAAGTCCGAATTTTTCCTCATGACAAGCGATTTGAAAAACAGAATCTGCCGAAGTATAAACTATGGGATAGCCTGTCCTTAAATGTTCATCCCCAAGCCTATTGATTATTTCTGTCCCAGAAGCTGTGCAATTTCCTATTATCTTTGTCCCTATAGCTCTTTGATACTCTTCCACTATATCTTGCGGAAAACCATTTGGATAAACAGGCATAGCCTTATCAATTATATAACCTGCCATTTCCCAATGTCCCGCTGTAGTATCTTTTGCCGGCGCTTTTGTCATCATTTTGCCATAGGAGCCTATAATATCTTTGTCTGCGATTTTGTTTTCTCCCAAAAGTTTATAAAGTCCGAGTTTTGCCATATTGGGCAAAATAAAGTCCATACCCATAAAATCAAGACAATGCTTTATAGTATTTGTCCCCAAATCATTATATTTCCCAGCATCAGGCAAAGCCCCAATTCCTACGCTGTCTAAAACAATTAAAATTATTCTTTTAATCATTGTATATCCTTGTAATCCCCGCATTGCCTTGCAGGCAATACGGGGTTATTAAAAACATAAAACCCCTTCGGGGTTTGATTGTAGCGATTTATATCAGTTCTCTTTTATCTCAATGGTTAGGGATAGGGACGCAAAGCGCTCGCTGAAACTTCTATTTAGTTTGGCGATTATATAAAAATAATAGCCGATTAAGTTGATTTAGCGCAAAACTGTTATATCATAGGCTATACAATCCGTCCATTTCAGTTTGTCTTTTAAACCGCTTTTTGATACTATCTCGCCAATCAAAAATATATACCATTGCCGAAATAATGAGCAAATTGAAATTATTGATTTTTGATTAAATC
>JAISKX010000167.1 GCA_031260765.1 Endomicrobium sp.
ATAATGAAAAATCCATTGTTTTAGAAGAAGAGGAAGAAAGCGATATTGATATCGCTTCTTATGCTTATCAAATATGGAAAGAGGCGACAGACAAAGACCATAAACTTAAAGACATAATCCCCGCTCTTAGCGATGTGGCGTATTCCGCCAAAGAAAGCGAACAAGGCGGCGCTATTGTTTATACAAAAACTGGTTTTGGCAATGATGTTTTAAAGTTTATAGATAAAAACAAACAAGTTCATTGTCCATCGCCGATAGAAATTTTGGAAATGGCTAAATGTCCGCCTGATGAAACCGCTTCAACCCCTTTAGAAATACATCACGATTTAGTAAGAATAGGCGTTGAAGAGATTTTAAAAGAGGAAACAAAAATCGGAGGGCAATTGGGCTCTCCATCAAGCATTAAAAACCGTCTTTATAGAAAACTTAACAATTATCAAGACGATTTAAAAATAGAAGACCAAGATTTAAAAAAATCAATACAAGATATTTACAATTATCCGTTAACTCAAAAAGCAAAAGAATTATTAAGCCGCCAAATAAAAAGCGGCATAAGCGGCAAAGGACTATTTGAAATGGTTCACAATTTAAGGCTTGACGGCGAATTGTGCATTATCACAGACGAACCCGCGCAAAGCGCGGCAAGAATAATATGTTCAATGAGTTTATCGTAGAGACGCGCTATATGCGCGTCTCAAATCGTAGGGGCGAATAATCATTCGCCCTAACAACAAAAGGGCAATCAAATGTCAATCAACAAAGAAACCGTTTTAAAACTATTAAAAGAGCAGGATTTTAAAAACCTATTCACCCAAGAATTAGGTTGGGAAAATTTTCAAGAACAATCTATAGAAATCCCTATTAAAGACAAATCATATCTTTTAGAACCAATATCCCATAAAAGAGGTTTTGCAGTATTTCAGCATAAAAATACAAGCGTCAAGCCATTAGACTACGATATAAGAAAGAAAATCAGTTCATACTTATCAAAGACGCACTATGAGCATATAATCATTTTTATAGAAGGCAAAACTCAAATATGGCAATGGGTAAAACGCAAAACAAAAGACTCGCCCAATGCCGTCCGCGCTGAACGCTTTATATCCTCTATTGATAGCGGGGAACGGCTAATACAAAAATTAGACAATCTTTATATAGATTTTGCTGATGAAGATAATCTTACTATTCCAGATATTGTTAATAGAGTCAGCGCGTCTTTTGATAAGGATAAGGTCACAAAGAAATTTTATGATGAGTTTAAAAATTATAGAGATGATTTTGCTTCTCAAATAAAAGGGATTATCGATAAAGGCGAACAGAGTTGGTATAGTTCTTTAATGCTAAACCGCTTAATGTTTATTTATTTCATAGAGAAAAAAGGCTTTTTAGACGATGGAAATTCAGATTATTTGCAAGACAAATTAAAACAAATAAGCGCCTGCAAAGGCAAAAATCAATTCTATGGCTTTTACAAAGAGTTTTTACTTACGCTTTTTCACAATGGATTATCGCAACAAATCAAAGACCGTTCGCAAGAAGTTCAAAAATTAATAGGCAAAGTTCCATATTTAAACGGCGGCTTATTTGATGTCCATGAACTTGAAACAAAAAATGAAAATATAAAGATACCAGACGGCGCTTTTAAAGAGATTTTTGATTTTTTTGATAAATACGATTGGCATTTAGACGATAGACCTTTGCATAGCGACAAAGAAATCAATCCTGATGTTATAGGGCATATCTTTGAAAAATACATCAATCAAAAACAGATGGGCGCATATTACACAAAAGAAGACATTACGGAATATATAAGTAAAAACACAATACTCCCCTTTATATTTGAACAAGCAAAACAAAAGTGTGAA
The DNA here is from genome assembly GCA_031260765.1 of Endomicrobium sp. GTDB lineage: Bacteria > Elusimicrobiota > Endomicrobiia > Endomicrobiales > Endomicrobiaceae > Parendomicrobium. The sequence goes on from JAISKX010000167.1 coordinate 1,866, forward strand.
GTAGCATTTAGGCAAGACGGTTATATTTGGCAATTGTTAAAAGACAATCCAGATAGATATATATATGAATCTGTCAAAAAAGGTTCGGATAAAGAAATTCCAGCAGACATCGCTTGCGGCATCAAGGAAGTTTCAAAAAGGACAAAATGGAATGAGAAAACTCCTTATGAATACGCCTTGCCTACTGAAATTTGGCGAGAGACAATAGAAAGACTTACTCGTTATCAAAATATTAAAAGCAAACTCCAAAACGGCGAAATACAAAATATCAATGATTTCATCACGGACAATCTAAACATCAAACAATTTATGGAAGATATTATTGACAATAGCGAAAGTCCCGATATAGTTAAGGCTTTTTATTACACAATAGCGGGACATAGGGGAGAAAAATCCAATTCCAAAGAAATACCTCCTATCAGCATATTAGACCCAACTTGCGGCTCAGGCGCTTTTCTCTTTGCCGCGTTAAACATATTAGAGCCTATTTATGACGCCTGCATAGAGCAAATGCAAGAATATAAAAACGACAAGTCCGGCAAACACAAAGACTTTGAACCTATCTTAAATGAAATCAAAAAGCACAAAGATAATCGCAATTACTTTATTTATAAATCTATCATACTAAACAATTTATACGGCGTTGACATAATGAAAGAAGCGGCGGAAATTGCAAAACTCCGCCTATTTTTAAAACTTGCGGCAGAAAGTCAAGCGGACTTTAATAAACCGAATGAAAATTATGGTTTAGAGTCTTTGCCTGATATAGATTTTAATATCCGTTCAGGCAATTCTTTGATTGGTTTTGCCACTTTAAATGAAGTTAAAGAAGCATATAATTATGACCCATTAAACAAACAAAGGCGTATGCGTTTTGACGATGACAATGACAAGATGAAACAAATAGAACTCGCCGCAGATATAGTATCAAAAACTTTCAAAAAATTTAAAGAATTTCAAATGGAAGATGATAGTCATAATGATTTAATACAAGCCAAAACAGAATTAAAAAACAAACTTGAAAGTTTAAACGACAATCTAAATGAATTTCTCGGCAAAGAATATGGAATAGACAAATTACATATCGGAAAATACAATACATGGCTTGCGACGCATCAACCTTTCCATTGGTTTTCAGAGTTTTACGATGTTATTCATAACAGAGGTGGGTTTGATGT
>JAISKX010000191.1 GCA_031260765.1 Endomicrobium sp.
TGCCCTATCAATTAGTAAAAGACCACAGAACAGGCTATGAAACCTCGCAAATAGACTCAATAATGAACGGCGATATAAACGATTGTATAAGCCACTACCTAACATGGAAAAGCAAAAACAATCCCCTCTCCCTGAAAGGAAGAGAGTAAGGAATAGTGTCAACGCAAAGCGGCATTTCGTCTGCCCCCACTTGCGGGGGAAGTCCCGAAGGGAAAGGGGGGTATCGCGAAGCGGCAGTTCTTGAGGGGCAAGTCTGAGGGATTCATCGCAAAGCGTCAGTTGCCGTTAATTTCAATAGGAGAAAATCATGCATCAACAAGAAGTCAAACAATTATTTGAAAAAAACAAAGCCCTTTTAAGCGGACATTTCAAACTTTCAAGCGGCTTACACTCAGACACATATTTTCAATCCGCCCTAATCCTGCAATATCCCCAAGAAGCAGAAAAATTAGGCGCAGAAATCGCCTCATTAGTACAAGCCGCCAATATTCAAATAGACACCGTAATATCTCCAGCCTTAGGAGGCTTAATAATCGGACAAGAAGTAGCCCGCTCGTTAAAAACAAGAGCGCTTTTCACAGAGCGAATTGACGGCAAAGTAATGCTCCGCCGCGGTTTCAAAGTAGAAAAAGACGAAAGAATCTTAGTAGTAGAAGATGTAATAACAACAGGACTTTCCACAAGAGAGGTAATAGCTCTAATCCAATCGCAAGGTGCAAAAGTAGCCGCCGTAGCCTCTTTAGTTGACAGAAGCGCTGGAAAAGTGGATTTTGGAGTTCCAAAATTCTCCCTATTAACTCTTGAAGTAAAAAGTTACAAAGAGGAGTCCTGCCCAATGTGCCAAAGCGGCAGCTCCGCCATAAAACCCGGCAGCAGAAAAGAAAGGTAAAAAAGTGGTAAAGAAAACAAATAAATCTAAAAAATCAATAATTGATTACAATTTCACGCGGCAAGAAAAGCAAGCATTTTCTAATATTGAAAATGAATTGTCTTATATAGTTGCTAATAGAAAACTGAGCAGAAAGACAATAGAAAAATATCCCAATGATATTGATGCTAAAATCTACGCTCTCTATGAAACAATACAAGGATTTTTATTTGACATTAAACAATGCGGATTTAAAGCGCAGAGTTATGACTCAGATTATAAATTGCCTTGCCGCAATGGAAACAATGGTTTTCAATTGCACAGCCGCAGATATATAGGCAATAAATATAAACTTATAGATTGGATTTTTTCTATAATAAAAAGTGAATGCGAGGGGCGCTCTTTTACAGATATTTTTGCTGGGACAGGCGTTGTCGGAGCGCAAGCGAGCAAAGAATTTGGCAATGTCATTATGAATGATTTTTTATATTCCAATTATGCTATTTATCAAGGTTTCTTTGGAGACAGGGCGTTTAACAAAGGAAAATTAGAAGATATAGTAGGACAATATAATAATCTTGTTCAAAAAGACTTGCCGTCTAATTATTTTTCAAAATATTTTGGAAATAAATATTTCAGTCTTCAATCTGCCAAAATAATAGGCTATATAAGGCAAGACATTGAAAACAATAAGGATAATTTATCCGAGAAAGAATATTATATTTTGCTTGCTTCGCTTATATATTCCATTGATAAAATTGCAAATACTGTCGGGCATTTTGACGCATATTTCAAAAAAGAAAGCGTGAGCGATAAATTCCTTATGAAATTGATTGAGCCCATCAAAGAAAGCAGTATTACAATTTTTCGCGAAGATGCCAATAAGTTAATCAAACTTATAAAAACCGACATACTCTATATTGACCCGCCATACAATTCCCGTCAATATAGCAGGTTCTATCATCTTTATGAAACGCTTATAAAGTGGGATATGCCTAAACTTTATGGAGTAGCGTTAAAGCCTTTCCCAGAAAATATGAGCGTATATTGCAAAACGGGTGCGAAATTTAAGTTTGACGAACTTGTAAAAAATGCCAATGCTAATTACATAGTCGTTTCTTATAATAATACCTATGATTCCAAAAGCGGCTCGTCCCGAAATAAAATTTCTCTGCAAGAAATAGAAAGAACTTTAAAGGCAAAAGGCGGCACAAAAGTTTTTGAAAAAGAATATAGGCATTTTAATGCAGGCAATACCGATTTTAAAAATCACAAGGAATTTTTATTTGTTACAAAGGTGAAAAATGGACAAAATTAAAAGGTCTCCGTTATTTTATGTAGGCGATAAATTCAAATTGATGAAACAATTGTTGCCTATGTTTCCAAAAGAAATCAATAATTATTACGAGCCTTTTGCAGGCGGCGGAACGGTATTTTTAAATGTCAAGGCTAAAAAATATTTTTTAAACGATAATAATAAACATCTTGTCAGCATACATAAATTTTTGCTCTCAAATGCCGATAATATCCAGAAATTTTTTGACAGCGTTTATAATTTGATTGATAAATATAAATTGTCTCGTTCTTATAAGGAAGATATTGTGCCGCAAAATCTAAAAAAACAATTTAAAAAAACTTATTATGCTCAGTTTAACAAAGGGGGTTATGAGCGCTTAAAAGCGCAGGTAAATAATAATACAGATAATGACCCTCTCGTATTGTATATTTTGCTCATCTATGGGTTTAATAGAATGCTGAGATTTAACGGCGGGGGTAAATTTAATTTGCCGGTCGGAAATGTTGACTTTAATAAGAATGTTGAAAAAGCCCTGTTTAATTATTTTGATTTTGCAAAAGACAAGAGAATCATTTTTGATTCAAAAGATTTTAAAAACTATTTTAAAAATAAGAAATATTCAAACAATGATTTTGTTTATCTTGACCCGCCCTATTTGATTACGGCGAGCGAATATAATAAATTTTGGACTGAACAATCAGAAAAAGATTTGTTGGCGGTCATAGACGATTTGAATCAAAAGAAAGTTAAATTTGCATTGTCTAATGTTACGCATTACAGAGGG
>JAISKX010000015.1 GCA_031260765.1 Endomicrobium sp.
AGAAAGTTTGACAATCTTCCCGATGAAAATACCGTCTATTTTGGAAACATTCCCAAAGAAATAGAGATAGAAGAAAATGGATTAAAATTTTATACCGATTTGCTTGAAGGGCAAAAGACGGGCTTTTTCTTTGACCAGCGCGATAATAGAGCAAAACTTGCCGCATACTCAAAAGACAAAAAAGTTTTAGATTGTTTCTGCCACACTGGAGCTTTTGGAATTTATGCAAAAGCGGCGGGCGCAAAAGATGTGATTTTTGTTGATTCATCAAGATCTGCGCTTGAACTTGCCGAAAAGAGTTTCAATGTAAACAATTTTAAAGATTTTAACGGTATAGAAGCCGACGCTTTGGCTTATTTGGAATCAGCCGATGCCAAAAAAGAAAAATTTGACATAATCAATATAGACCCGCCCAGCCTTATAAAAAGCAAAAAAGATTTTAATGCAGGCTCTAAACTCTATGCAAAAATCAATGCCGCGGCTATTGCCTTATTAAACAGCGGCGGGATTTTGGCGGCTTCTTCCTGCTCTCATCATTTATCTTATAAAGATTTTAATGCAGTAATTGGAGATGCGGCGTCAAAAGCAAAAAGGACTGTTCAGATTTTGGAATATGGTTTTCAGGCAAAAGACCATCCAATGCTTTCTTTGATGCCTGAAACGCAATATCTAAATTTTGCCATAGCAATAGTAAAATAAAAGGAGTATTTTATGGACAATATGATAGAAATGAAGAATGTATCTATGAGTTTCGGCGCTTTAGAAGTTCTTAAAGATATTTCTCTCAGTATAAAAAGAGCGTCAAAAACTGTAATTATAGGACCTTCAGGCTCTGGTAAAAGCACTTTATTGCGTTGTATAAATTTATTTGAGAGACCTCAAAAAGGTAAGATAATAATAGACAATGAAGAGATTACTCATTTGCGTCATAGAGATTTATGCAGAATCCGCCAATCTATCGGTATGGTATTTCAAGCTTTTAATCTATATGCCCATAAGACAGTGCTTGAAAATCTTTGTATGGCGCCGGTTTTGCTAAAAAAAGAAAAATATAAAGATGTCAAAGAGCGCGCTTTAATGCATCTTGACCAAGTCGGTTTGAGTGATAAAATTGATTCCTATCCTTCTAAACTTTCCGGAGGACAGCAGCAAAGGGTTGCCATAGCGAGAGCTTTAAATATGGAGCCCAAAATCCTTTTATTTGACGAGCCCACTTCCGCTCTTGACCCTGAAATGATTAGCGAAGTTTTAAATATTATGACTAAAGTCGCCCAAGAAGATATCACTATGATTTTTGTAACTCACGAGATGGGTTTTGCTTCAAATATTGCAGACAGAGTGCTTTTTTTAAACGAAGGAATTATTGCTGAAGATGGAACTCCCGACGAAGTATTCAATAATCCAAAAAATGAAAGAACAAAACAGTTTTTCAGTAAAATCTTGAAACATACATAAAAGTAGGAAAAATACAAAAAAGGAGTGCAAAATGAAGAAAATTATGAGTTTGTTGTGCGTATGCGTAGTAGCGTTGTTTGTCGCGGCTTGTTCATCGTCTAATTCAGTGGACAAAATCAAAAAGGCGGGAGTCTTAAAAGCGGGCGTAAAAGAAGATGTGCCGAAATTCGGTTTTTTAAATCCTTCCACAAATAAGCACGAAGGTTTTGAAATTGACCTTGCCGAATTGATTGCCCAAAAGATTCTCGGCGATTCTTCAAAAATTAAATTTACAGGCGTGACTGCCAAAACAAGGGGACCTCTTTTAGACACAGGCGAACTTGATATAGTGGCGGCGACTTTCACTATCACTGAAGAGCGCAAAAAGAGTTATGAATTTTCCGACCCGTATTTTACCGACGGCGTAGGCATAATGGTTAAAAAGAGCGCAAACATAAATGAATTTAAAGATTTGAACGGCAAAGAAGTAGGCGTTGCGCAAAGCGCGACCACTAAAAAAGCCCTTCAGAATGCGGCAGATGCCGCCGGTATAAAATTGAAATTCTCGGAATATGCCACCTATCCTGATTTAAAAGCCGCTCTTGATTCCGGCAGAATAAGCGCTTTTTCAGTTGATAAAGCTATTTTGATGGGCTATATGGAAGACAGCGTCAAACTTCTTAACGAAACTTTTGACGCTCAAGAATACGGCGTGACTATAAAGAAAGGAAATACAGATTTGTTGCAAATAGTCAACGGCGTAATCCGCGACTTAGTAAAAAGCGGCGAAATGGACAAATTGTTAAAAAAACACCAGTTGAAGTAATAAGTAATAGTAATGTGATGCGGTAGGGGCAGACCCATGTGTCTGCCCTTATTGCAGAGGAAAATAAATGTTTGCACTATTCAAATGGAAAGCGTTGTTTTTAAGTTGGGATGTTTTTATCTTAGGTTTTGCGATAACCATTTTGGTGTCGCTTATTTCCTTGATTGTTACGCTTTCTATTAGTTTAATCGTAGGCATAATTCGTTGTTCCAATCTCAAAAGAAGCAAAAGATTTGCAAATTGGTATATAACTTTTTTTCAAAACACTCCTTTGGTAGTTCAAATAATTTTTCTTTATAATGTTTTGCCTCATCTCGGCATAGTTTTCAGCCCATTTATTTGCGGCTGTATTGGTCTTTCCTTATATACAGGAGCTTTCGGCGCAACTGTTATAGAAGCCGCAATTTTAGCTGTTCCCAGAGGGCAGTTTGAGGCGGCGTATTCGCAAGGTATGTCTTATTTGCAGGCTATGTATCATATTATTTTGCCTCAAGCCGCGAAAATTGCTTTGCCTCCTATGACTAATCAAACGGTCAATTTAATCAAAAATTCATCGGTCTTAGCCATGATAGCGGGCGGCGATTTGATGTATAGAGCGGATTCTTGGGCGGGAGAAAATCTTTTTTATGGTCCCAGTTTTATAATCACAGGACTTCTATATTTATCTCTTTGTCTGCCTTTGTCAAAGTTTGCGCAAAATCTTGAAAAGAAGGTGAAAACAAAATGAAAATGGTTTTTACTTATGAAAATATGATTTTTTTACTAAGAGGTTTGGAAATCACTTTAATAATAGCTTTCTCAACTATTGCTTTGAGTTTTATTTTCGGCTCAATACTTGGGATAGCGAGATTTTCAGGCAAAGGTATTCTTGCAAAACTTTCCGCTATCTATATTGATACAGTCAGAAATATTCCTCTTCTTCTTTTTATAATAGGTTTTAGATTTACTTTGCCGCTTCCTCCCGTAGCGTCGGCAATCGCTTCTATGACTGTTTTTACATCAGCTATGGTTGCTGAAATTGTGCGCGGCGGACTTCATTCAGTGTCTCATGGTCAATGGGAGGCGGCGTATTCTCAAGGTTTTTCTTATGTAGGGACTATGATTCATATTATATTGCCTCAAGCCGTAAAGAAGATTTTAAAACCGCTTATGTCTCAATTTGTCACGGCGATTAAAGACACTTCTTTTTGCGCAATAATCGCCGTTCATGAATTGATGTATAGCGGTATGATAGTGATGGGAAAATTCGTCACTTCAACGCAAGCAATCATCTTATATGCTTTAATAGCGATTATATATTTCACATTAAACACAGCATTGTTGAAACTCTCAAATAAAATAAAATTCTGAGGCGATAATGAAAAAAGAAATATCTCAATTTTTAAATCTTGTCAGCAGACCTTCAAGATATATAAACAATGAATTAAATTCCTATCCTGCCGATATGGAAGCAAATTTTTCTATCTGTTTATGCTTTCCAGATGTCTATGAAGTGGGGGCGTCAAATCTCGGCGTTGAAATTCTCTATCATCTAATCAATGAAAAAAAACTCGCAAGATGCGAAAGATGTTTTTCCCCCGATACTGACTTGGAAGAGATTTTAAGAGAGCGCGGACTTGATTTGTTTTCTTTGGAATCCAATAGCGATTTGAAATCTTTTGATATAGTTGGTTTTTCAATTCAGTGCGAACTCGCCGCAACCAATATAGTCAATATGTTGGATTTATCTAAAATCAGCCATTTTGCAAAAGACAGAAAAGAAGAAGAGCCTTTGATAATCGGCGGCGGGCCCGCCCTTACAAATCCGGAACCTTTCTGTGATTTCTTTGACCTTTTTGTTCTTGGCGACGGCGAAGAGGCTATAGAAGAAATCATAAATCTATGCAAAGAATTTAAAGGAAAAATCACAAGAAAAGAACTTTTAAGAAAACTCTCCGATATAGAAGGCGTTTATGTTCCATCTCTATATGCCGTCCTATACAATGACGATAATACAATCAAATCAGTCAGTCCTATAGACGAAAGCATAAAGTCAGTAGTCAATAAAAGAGTTTTAGACTTATCAAAATCCTATTTTCCAAGTAAAAAAATCGTCCCTTTTGTAGAGACTGTTCACAATAGATTAAATATAGAAGTTGCAAGAGGCTGTCCCGGTCTTTGCCGTTTTTGCCAAGCGTCAAAATACTACCGCCCATGGAGGCAAAGACCCATTGAGACTTTGCTTGAACTCGTCAAAAGCGGCATAGAGGCGACGGGATATGAAGAAATTGCTTTTTCGTCTTTATCTTGCAGCGATTATCAAAATTTAGACAAATTGCTTATAGAAACAAATAATCTCTATGGCGAGTCAAAGCTCAATATCTCTTTGCCGTCTTTAAGATGCAATGAGCGCTCAATCCATATAGCCCAATATATCAACAGAAGCAAAAGACCAACTCTAACTTTTGCTCCCGAAGCGGGAACTGACAGATTGAGAAATGTCATAGGCAAATATCTAAGCGAAAAACAAATACTCAACACTTTGCTGTCTGCAAATAAAATGGTCTGGGACACGGTAAAACTTTATTTTATGATAGGTCTTCCGACGGAAACGCAAGAAGATATAGAAGCCATAGACAAATTGCT
>JAISKX010000022.1 GCA_031260765.1 Endomicrobium sp.
TATTTAACCCGGGACTGGCAAAAGCAATATCAGCAGTGAGATTGAGTGTATCCCCGCTTGATGCGCTCCCATACCTTGATTGAAAATCATTCCAACTGCCGACATTGTAGGAAGTTGCAAACACTCCACCCGTCAACAACAAACAACCAACTGCTAACAACATGCTTCGTAATACATTTTTCATTTAAGTCTCCTTTTTGGTTTTATTTGATTTTTTTATTTTAGAGGAAAAATCAAACTCTTTAATATCTATTTACTGCGTTTCTCCTTTTTGGGCGAATGATTATTCGCCCCTACAATTTTTTGGGTTTTGAAAGACGCGCATATAGCGCGTCTCTACAATTGGATTTTCAAGGCAGAAAAAAACGGCAATACCATTTTTGCTGGTATTGCCGCTATAAATAAAAAAGTGGCGATTATCTAAGCCTTTTGCCAAACCCGTATAATCGCCGCTTATCCCGTCTCACCGAGACGGGATAAAGCCAACGATTATTTGTGGAGGCAAAAGCACTTCATGGGGTTTATCCCATCCAGCTTGCGCAGGCTCGCCCTGCGCTTCCAACAAATAATCTATTAAATTGTTTTACTGCTTTTGTTTCATTTCTACATAGGGCAAATAATCATTTGCCCCTACAAATACCTATCTTATTGTCTATTTAATTCTGTATCTTTTTTAATAATTCTTTATCAAAAGTTTCTATCGGCATTCCATTTATTTTATTGTAAGCGTAAAGCAAGGCATCTACAAAGTCTAATTTTGAAACGGAATATTCATATATCGCTAATCTAACAATAACATCATCTTCAAGACAAACATTACCAAGAAATATGATTTTAGAAAGACTATTGTATATGCTCTTTCTGTCGGCTTTATAAACTCCGCCTAAAACATATATTGCTTCGGCTATTACTTGCGTCAATATCATCACTTCATTATTTAGAATAAATTCTCTTGCTTTATGGCTATGTTCGGGATGGTCGTTTAGAACATAACGCAAAATGATATTAGTATCAACGAGAACCATATTTTTCCTTTACAGCGTTTTCCCATGCGTGTTTTTCTTCTTCCCATAATTTTGGATTTGCAAAATGAGATAATGAGCCGAATCCATCATCTGAAACTTCCTTAGCATTCTGTTTCTTTACATTTTCCATAAGGACAACTTTTACAGATGCAGGAAACTCTCTATATTGGCTTGGAACATTGATTATTCCGTCTATTATAGTAGCGCTAAATTCAATTGATTTCATAAAACCTCCTACCACTTATATTTGATTGAGCGGGATAATATCAAAAAGGACTGTAAAAGACAAACGGCAAAGGGTTATCGCAAGAGGATTAAACCACCCTCACCCTACCCTCTCCCCTCAAGGGAGAGGAAACAAAGACAAAAAAAGCAAGGAGCGCAAAACGAAAAGGCTGAAATGATGTGTTTCTGTTTTTGCCTTTGTCGTTTTGCGCTCCTTGCGAGAAGCTGTTGTCGTTGTTGTTTCTTTAGAAATTCACAGGTTTGCCGTAATAGATTGCGTCAAGCAACTGCTCCATTTCTTTTTGGCTGGGTTGGCGCGGATTTGAACCCGTGCAAGCATCGCCTATTGCTCTTTCGGCAAGCAAAGAAACATTGTCTTTGAACTCTTTCTCGTCTATGCCGTATTCCTTGAGACTTGAAGGAATGCTGAGTTTTTTGTTTAAGTCTTGAATGCTGGCTATATAAGCATCCGTCAACTCTGCATCGCTTGAACCTTTAAGACCCAACCGTTTTGCAATTTTCGCATATCTCCTCTCTGCGGCTTTTTGATTGAATTTAATCACATAAGGCAAATATATTGCATTTGCTTCGCCGTGAGGGACATGGAATTCCTTGCCGTCTTTGTGGAAAAATGCGCCTGTCTTATGAGCCAATGAGTGAACAATACCCAAAAGCGCATTTGAGAAAGCCATACCCGCAAGACATTGAGCATAGTGCATTTTCTCTCTTGCTTTTTTGTCCGCCGTTGTATAGGAATTAAGAAGATATTTATACACCATTTTGATTGCTTTAAGAGCAAGCGGATTTGTGAAATCGCAATTGGCTGTTGATACGAAAGCCTCTGTGGCATGAGTCAAAGCGTCCATACCCGTAAATGCCGCAAGAGATTTTGGCATAGAATCAACCAAATCAGGGTCAAGAATACCTATATCAGGCGTGATATTGGTATCAGCCAAAGGATATTTCATTCCGATTTTGCTGTCTGTGATTACTGAAAAAGCAGTGACTTCTGTCGCTGTTCCAGATGTTGATGCGATTGCACAAAAATGCGCCTTATTTCTAAGGGGCGGGATATTGAAAGGTTTCGCAATATCTTCAAATTTTGCGTCCGGATATTCATAAAATACCCACATCGCTTTTGCCGCGTCAATTGGAGAACCGCCGCCGATTGCAATTATCCAATCGGGATTGAATTCCTGCATGGCTTTCGCTCCTGCCATTACGCAGTCCACAGTCGGGTCTGCCGTAACTCCGTCAAAATGCGCTACTTCAAAACCAGCAGATTTTAAATACTCGTCAACCTTGTCTAAAAATCCGCCTTTCTTCATTGAACTTCCGCCGCTTACCACAATAGCCTTTTTGCCTTTAAGGTTCTTGAGTTCCGCGAGCGTTCCTCTACCCCAGTATAAATCTCTGGGTAATGTAAATCTTGCCATAACTGCCTCCTTTTGCAATCTTACGACTGCTATTTTATTTAGTAGGACGAACGGTTCGTCCTATCTATTTTTTTGTTAGGGCAGCCGCGAGGGACTGCCCCTACGAATTTCAATTGATTATTTGGACAGCGCTTCTTGTACTGCTACCGCTACCGCTACTGATGCGCCTACCATTGGATTATTGCCCATACCTATCAAACCCATCATCTCAACATGGGCGGGAACTGATGAAGAGCCTGCAAACTGAGCGTCTGAGTGCATTCTGCCCATAGTGTCTGTCATACCATAGGATGCGGGACCTGAGCCCATATTGTCGGGATGAAGAGTTCTGCCCGTTCCGCCGCCTGATGCTACTGAAAAATATTTTTTGCCATTGTCCACAGTCCATTTTTTATATGTTCCTGCAACGGGATGTTGAAAGCGGGTTGGATTTGTGGAATTGCCTGTGATAGAAACATCTACGCCTTCTTTTTGCATAATAGCCACGCCCTCGCGGACATCGTCTGCGCCATAACAAAGAACTTTGGACTTGTCGCCGTCTGAATATTTATATTCTTTAACAACATTTAACTTATCTCCATGATAATCAAATTGAGTTTGAACATAAGTAAAACCGTTCACTCGCGATATTATCATAGCCGCATCTTTTCCAAGCCCGTTTAAAATAACTTTGAGCGGATTTTTGCGGACTTTATTGGCAGTCCTCGCTATGCCTATTGCGCCTTCAGCGGCGGCGAAACTCTCATGTCCCGCCAAAAAGCAAAAACATTTTGTATCTTCATTTAAAAGCATAGACGCCAAATTGCCATGCCCTTGTCCTACCAATCTGTGTTCCGCCACAGACCCCGGCACACAAAAAGCCTGAAGTCCTTCGCCTAAGGTGACAGCCGCGTCAACAGCCTTTTTATTTCCCTTTTTTAGAGCGGCGGCGCAGCCCAAAGTATAAGCCCAAGAAGCATTGTCAAAGGCTATCATCTGCGTGCCTTTGACTATTTTATCAACATCTATATTATGCTTTTTGCAAATGTCGGCGGCTTCTTGCAAATCTTTTATTGCGTTCTTTTTGCAGAATTCGTCTATTTTCTTTATTCTTTTATCATAACCTTCAAAAGTTATAGCCATTTTGTCCCCCTATTCATGACGCGGATTTATATATTTAGCCGCGTTTTCAAATCTGCCATAATGTCCTGTTGACTCTTTTAATGCCGTTGCTGGATCTGTGCCTTTGGAGATTTTCTCCATCATCACGCCCAAACGGACAAATTCATAACCTATTACCAAATCCTCTTTGTCTAAAGCGAGTTGAGTGATATAGCCTTCGGCAATTTCCAAATATCTAACTCCATTAGCCTGAGTGGAATAAATAGTGGCGATTTGAGAGCGAGAGCCTTTGCCCAAATCCTCTAAGCCCGCGCCGATTTCAAGTCCGCCTTCGGAAAACGCGCTTTGAGTTCTGCCATAAACTATTTGTAAAAATAATTCTCTCATAGCGGTATTGATAGCGTCGCATACCAAATCGGTATTGAGCGCTTCCAAAATGGTTTTGCCTGTCAAAATCTCGCCCGCCATAGCGGCTGAGTGAGTCATACCGGAACAGCCGATAGTTTCAACCAAAGCCTCTACTATAATACCGTCTTTAACATTGAGCGTCAATTTACAAGCCCCTTGCTGAGGCGCACACCAACCCACTCCGTGTGTCAGTCCGCTAATGTCTTTAATTTCTTTTGCTTGCACCCATTTTCCTTCTTCGGGAATGGGAGCGGGACCGTGGTCGGGACCCTTTTTGACGCAAAACATTCTTTCAACTTCTTTTGAATAATGCATTGTTTCCTCCTT
>JAISKX010000063.1 GCA_031260765.1 Endomicrobium sp.
CCGTTGCGCCGAAGCAATCGTACCCGCTCCCTGAAAGGGAGAGGGTGAGGGAGAGGGTCAACGCGAAGCGTAAAATCACATGAAAAAACCAATTATCTTTGCCTTTCTCATTTATATATTAGACCAACTCTCAAAACTTGCCGTCTCGCATTTTTTGCCCTATGGCTCCTCAATATCCGTAATCAAACCTCTCGCCTTTTTCAATATAGTCAAAGTTCAAAATACGGGCATAGCTTTCAGCCTTTTGCAGAATAAAAATTTTATTTTTATGGTTTTGGTTTTTTGTTTTTTACTTGTTTTGATAATCTGGCTTTACAAAAACCGCTCAAAAATTCCATCCCTTCAAAAATACGCTTTTTGTTTTGTTATAGCCGGGGGGTTCGGCAATCTCACAGACAGACTTTTTCGCGGCGCAGTAGTGGATTTTTTGGATTTCGGCATAAACTATTTGAGATGGCCTTCTTTTAATATAGCAGACAGCGCAGTTTGCATCGGCACTTTTTTAATACTTTTGGATATTATCATCTCGGCTCGCTCTCAAAAATCCGCAGGGGGAAAATAAATGCATCCTATACTTTTTACAATCGGCAGGTTTTCATTGCATACCTATGGTTTGTTTGTAGCCGTAGGTTTTTTGGCTGGTATGTTGTATCTTTCCAAAAAAATCAAAACCAAAAATCCAATTATGTCTCAAGACGAGTTATTTACTCTTGTGATGGGCATAATAATCTGCGCTATGATAGGCGCAAGAGCATTCTTCCTTATTTTTGAATACAAGTTCTGGCTGCATCCTTTCTCAAATATTTTTAAAGTTTGGGAAGGCGGTTTAACTTTTTACGGCGGTTTTATTCTTGCTTTTGTTTTCTTAATAATTTTTGTCAAAAAGAAAAAAATGAGTTTGCCAAAAATTTTAGACTTGCTTGCTCCTGCGGCGGTTTTGGGACATTTTTTCGGGCGGCTTGGATGTTTTGCAGCGGGATGCTGTCACGGAATACCGACAGATATGCCTTGGGGAGTAATTTTTAGAGAGCCAACTCTTTCTCATATAGTGGATATTCCAGTTCACCCTGCCGAACTTTATGAGGCTTTCGGCAATCTCACAATCTTTTTTATTCTAAATCATTACAATAAAAAAGAGCATAAGAGCGGGCGGACATTTGCTCTGTATATGCTTTTGTATGGAATTTTGAGATTTATCTGCGAGTTTTTTAGGGGGGATTTTAGAGGCGCTTATATTCTTAGTCTTTCTCCCGCTCAATTCATATCCATTTTCTTAATTATTTTCTCTATAGTCATTATGTATAGGACAAAAAATGCAAGAACTTAAATACTCTCAATTTGAAAAACAAAGACTTGATATTTTCCTGTCTCAAACCTTCCCAGATTATTCGCGCTCATATTTTCAAAATCTCATCAGCGGCGGTCTTTCTGTTTTAGTCAACAATAAACCTTCTTCTTCAAATTACAAATTAAAGCGCGCAGATATAGTCCAAATAGAATTTCCTAAAGAAACTCCATCAATTCTCAAAGCTGAAAAAATCCCATTAGACATAATATATGAAGACGCCGACATCATAGTAATCAATAAACAAGCGGGCTTGGTAGTTCATCCATCCTATGGGCATCCTGATGGGACATTATTGAACGGCATCATAGGCTATGCCAAAGGGAAGTTTTCTCCTTTTATGGTTCATAGGCTTGATAAAGATACGAGCGGTCTCATAATTTTTGCAAAAAACGAAAAATCCAAAATCAGCATTTCCAAACAATTTGCAAACAGGGCTGTCAAAAAACTCTATTATGCCGCAGTAAAAGGCACGATTAC
The DNA here is from genome assembly GCA_031260765.1 of Endomicrobium sp. GTDB lineage: Bacteria > Elusimicrobiota > Endomicrobiia > Endomicrobiales > Endomicrobiaceae > Parendomicrobium. The sequence continues at coordinate 1,826 of JAISKX010000063.1, forward strand.
AGAAAATGAAGGCAGAATAGAAGCGCCAATAGGCAGGTCTCCAGAAAACAGAAAGTTGATGTTGGTAAATCCCACAGCCACAAAAATGGCAATCAGCGAATTTAAAGTAATATCCCGCAAAGACGGCTACACTCTTATAGAAGTTCACATAATCACAGGCAGAACTCATCAAATAAGAAGCCACATGCGCTATATAAATCACCCCGTAATAGGCGACACAGAATACGGTGGACCTGATAGAATTGATAATAAAATCATAAAAAGGCAAATGCTTCACTCTCATCAAATCACCTTAACTCATCCCAAAACCTGCAAATCAATAAAATTTGAAGCCCCATTACCCAAAGACATAAAAGAATTGTTTTAAAAAAATAAAAAATAGTGAACGGCTTTCTCGCAAGGAGCGCAAAAAATATAATGACAAAGACCACGCATAAGAGTCTCTCTAAAAACCTCCGTTGTCGTCATTGCGGGCTTGACCCGCAATCTCACAGCGCTGAAATTATGAGTGAACAGCGGAGATTGCGGGTCAAGCCCGCAATGACGGATAGGGGAAAAGGAGAAGGAACAATGAAAATATTTATATCAAAAATTTTATTAGCAAGCGCTTTTATTGTCTCAATTTCAAACTTTGCAATATCTGCGGAAATTTCAGATAGCGCCTCTCAAAGCAAAGCAAACATCGCAATTTTGGGAGTCGGAGGGACAATTGCGGGACAGGCTCAGTCGGCGGCTCAGGTTGTCGGGTATAAAGCGGCGGCGCTTTCTGTTGACGATATTGTTAAAACCATACCTGAAATTTCTTCTATCGCAAATATTTCTTTGTGCGAACAAATTGCCCAAATTGACAGCAAAGATATGACTGATTTTATTTGGCTTACTCTTGCAAAAAGAGTCAATCAACTTTTAAGTCAAGACGATATAGACGGAGTAGTTATCACGCACGGAACAGACACAATGGAAGAAACCGCATACTTTTTAAACCTCACTGTAAAAAGCGATAAGCCTGTAATTCTCGTCGGAGCAATGCGCCCAAACAGCGCAATCAGCGCCGACGGACCGAGAAATCTTTATAATGCAGTTGTCGTTGCCGGCAGTAAAAATTCTAAAGGATACGGCGTTATGGTTTTGCTAAACGATAGGATTTTTTCAGCAAGAACCGTTACAAAAACAAATACAATTTTGCCCAGCGCTTTCAACAGTATTGATTTCGGCGCGCTCGGATATGTTGTTGAAAACGAGCCGAAATTTTACAATAAGCCTGTCAGACTTCACACTGTTGACTCGGAATTTGATATTTCAAAAATTAAAATTTTGCCGAAAGTTGATATTGTATATAGTTATGCCGGCACGCATTCCGACGAGGCTGTCAAAGCTTTTGTAAAATTCGGCGCAAAAGGAATTATTCACGCAGGAACAGGCGACGGCAGTATTCACAAAAGCACAATGTTAAGTTTGATTGAGGCAAAAAGAGCCGGCATTGCGATAGTAAGGTCAACAAGAGTTGCCGGAGGAATTGTGGCTAAAGATAAAAACTACGACGACAATTTCGGTTTTATTTCCGCCGATTCTTTAAACCCGCAAAAAGCAAAAATTCTTTTACAATTAGCGTTGACAAAATATCAAGCCAAAGATAATAAAAAAATCCAAGAGCTGTTTGAGAAATATTGATGCAACTATTTAGCAATAATTGACAAGATAATCGGATTAAATTAGAATATCTATGCAAAATTTACTAATAGTTTAAGGAATTTTTATGAATGATTTGAATTTAAAGCAATTCGGCGCAGTTCCTATTACATTCAATGTTCTTGAAAGCATATTGAAAGATTACAGCGCGCCCAAAGATAAAATCGCCGCTATGGAAAAAGACGGGTCTCTTATCCGCTTGAAAAAAGGACTTTATGTTGTCTCGCCTCAATTGACTGGACTGCCTTTATCTAATGAACTTATTGCCAATCATCTTTATGGGATATCTTATGTTTCATTAGAAACCGCTTTGTTTTTTTACGGGCTTATTCCAGAAAAAGTTTATGCAATCAGGTCTATGACTATGAAAAGAGCAAAAACTTTTGATACGCCTTGCGGGAAATTTGAATATATCGCCGCTCCTGAAAATTATTTTCCCATAGGTATAAAGCAAATCAGCGATAATAATTTGACATATTTAATAGCCTCTCCAGAAAAGGCTATATGCGATATGCTCTTTGCAACAAGCCGTCTTCGCTTGCAATCCGTAAAAGCAATGAGACAATATCTACAAGAGGATTTGCGCATAGATATGTCTATTGTGAAGAATTGGGATATAGATTTGGTAAAAGAAATTTTGGCGGCAGGACATAAAAAGACTGAAATCACTCAATTGATGAAAGTTATTGAAAATGAAAAATGACATTTTCCCTTTTATCAAAAATACAGATGTTTTAGATATTTGGTCAAAAGATTATTTTATACAACTGATTGATATGATAAAATTTTCAAATATTTGATATTTTATTGTATCCCTCACATCAAAATCATCTCCCCTTGATTTGTGTAGCGTCATTTGCAGATATTCTTGTTCAATTTTTTATCTGCTATTTTGGAAAGCCAATAAGGAGTGAAGCGGATAATAAAAGTTTGCCCGCTGGGCATAAAGAAAATATATTGATGATTAAACCTGTCGGATTATAATTATCGGGGTTAATTGCTATAATGATTAAACAAATTGCACTTTTTGCGCAAAATAAACAAGTCCGAAAAGGACTTAAAAGGAGACAAAGGTATGGAGGACGAAGTGAAAAAAGAGGATATCACTAATCTTTTAAATCAAGTATCTGTAGTTGTGGGCAATATTGAAAAAGTCCGTAAGGCTTATGAACCTCAACTTGCCACTAAATTTTCAATTTTTGACATTGTTGGGTTTGATGAAAATATGGTTTCGGCAATGATTGCACATTTGCTAAATCCTAAAGCGACGCATGCGCAGGGAAATGTCTTTTTGAAAACATTTATTGATAGGTTGTATTTTGTTTTTCAAAATGAATTTGAAAATAGTAGTCATTCAAGCATTGAAGAACTTAAGAACGCTTCTTTGCTTGATAAGGCTTGTGTTAAAACGGAGGAGACTACTGATATTGATAGGAGGATTGATATTACTGTAAAAATGGGGGATATTAAATTCGGCATAGAAAATAAACTATGGGCTGAAGAACAATCAAATCAATTAGAGCATTATCTTGACTATATTCAAAAAGATTGTCCTAAAGGTTTTCTAGTCTTTCTACGAATAGATCCAAAGAGAGAAGCAAAAACAATTTCAAATAGAAAAGAGCGTTGCAAAAATGGAGATTTAATCGTCATTGATTATAATGATATTTTAAAGTGGCTTGACGAATGTATAAAAGTATGCAAAGCGGATAACATTCGGTGGTATTTAAAAGAGTTTCAACAATTAATAAA
>JAISKX010000067.1 GCA_031260765.1 Endomicrobium sp.
TATACGAGGAATATCAATGCCCAATATACAAAAACAAGGCAAAATTATTGTCCCGCCTCTATTTGACTTGCCCCGATAAATTCACTAACCCCTTTTTGCACGGGGTGCAACCACTACCGAATGGATGAGGTTTCATATCGTGTTTCTTTGTTTACGGATAGATAACAACAACCCGCTATTAACCCCTTTTGTAATTTTCTCGCTCAACCTTATTTGCAATCCTCAAATTTTGCCAAATCTTTAATATAACCGTTTAGATAGAAATAATTTAAATGTGCTTTTTCACATTGTTTGCATATTTTAGAGCGTGCTTTTAATCTAAAAATATCTAATCTGCTTAGTTTGTGTATATCTCCTAAATTATATTCTTGATTTTTTGATGTGATTGTGCAACATAGGGTTAATTCGCTTGATTCATTTATAACAATCATATCTTTTATAGAACAATAATGATTTGCTGGAGCTTTGCCCAATACAAAATTCAATCTTTTAAAATCTATATCGGCGCATATTTGCTCAATATCATAGCCTTCAAGGATGCCTATATTGAGGTATTTTATCCACGCATATCCATCGTTGATATAAGCATACATATTATCGGCAAATTCATCAGCGCCTTTCTTCATAAAGTATTCTTTCGCTTTAATAAATTCATTTTCATTGAATTGATACCTTAACCAATTTATAATTATTTTTAAGTTAGGATTATATTGATTGCGATTTTTTACAAATTCATTAAAATTTTCCATTACCATTTCCAATTTAGCGCCGTAAATTCTTTCATACTCTTTTGGATTTAAACTGCACAATGAAAATGAATAAGAATCAATGTTTTTGTAATTTTCAGGAGTTATGTTTGGCTTTTTGATGAAATTAGAGGATATGCCGGCTTTTAAATTGTTTGAGCCGAGAATTCTTAAAATATCATTTAATTGAGGATTTAAAAAAGGCTCGCCCCAATTAAAAAGACCTATATTCCCATTGTATGCGGGCTTTATAAGTTTTAAATACAGCAATCTATGGATAATTTTTTCAAATTCCTCCGCTATCATAAAAGTATTTTTGGCTTTATGATTGCCGCTTCCTTGACAGCAATATAGACATTTCGCATTGCATATCCCGGAAATTTCTATGGCGATACATCTTGGAAAAAGCCGATATCTGATGTCTTGCACATAACTTATCTTCCTAATTTTGTAAATGATGCTCCTTAAAACTTCACTCCTTAAAATAAAATCCTTAATCTTTCTAATGCTCATTGCAAATCTCCTTTTTGTTTCTTTGGCGGAATTTGAAATAAGCATAAAAAACGACCTCACACCTATGCGGTCTCACTCCCATAAGTATGAAGTCGCAACGGTATCCTCACAGTTTATCCGCAAGAATACCGAAAAGCGACTCTTTTGGGGTGAGACCATATCTGTTTAATACAGATAGGAGAAGGTCATTAACCTTACGCCAAAAAAAATCTATTAATTTATTTTTTCCCTACAATTTACGACAAAACTAATCCTCCTTTTTATTTAAAATTGATGCGCGGATTATACAAAATAGAGTATTCTTGTCAAAAAAACTCATTGACAGGCAAATGGGTATATAATATATTCAATTTTGTTCGCTTATATATAGGGGTTTAAATGAGACAGAAATTTGGGCAGAACTTTTTGATTGATGGGAATGTGGCGAGAAATATTATCTCCGCGGCGGAGCTTACAAAGGATGATATTGCGCTGGAAATTGGTCCCGGTAAGGGGATTTTGACTAAGATAATTGCACCGATTGTTAAGAAATTGATTGTTGTGGAAATTGATAATAACCTTGCTAATAAACTAATAAAAGATAGAGAGGAAATAACGGACAACGGCGCGCTTCGCGATACCCCCCTTTCCCGCTTCGCGGGACTTCCCCCGCAAGGGGGGCAGATTACGCTTCGCGATGAAACCACCTCTTTGGACTCTTCCTCAAGGGGGAAAGACAACAACGGCGCGCTTCGCGTTGACCCTCTCCCCGACCCTCTCCCTTTCAGTGAGAGGGAGGACAATATTGCAATTATCAATGCAGATTTTTTGAAATTGGATATTGAACAGAGCCTTTTTTCCTCTTTTCTCTCTCCTCTTTCCTCTTTGCCGTTTTCCTCTTCTCTGCCTTTAAAGATTGTATCCAATCTTCCCTACAATGTCGGCACTGCTATTGTCCAAAAGATTTTGCCGCTCCCGTTTTGGTCTTCGGCTGTGTTTATGCTGCAAAAAGAAGTTGCGCAGAGGCTTTGCGCGCATAGCGGGGCGGGAGATTATGGGTATATTTCCATTTTTCGCGCTTTTTATGCGGATTGCCAAATGCTTTTTGATGTTTCGCCGCGCTGTTTTGCACCTCAGCCTAAAGTCGTGTCTTCTGTGATTAGACTTGTTAATAAAATGCCCGCTAATGCGCCCGACCCCCTCTTTTTCCCTTTTATTAAACATTGTTTTTCTATGCGTAGAAAAACTATTTTAAATTGCATATCCTCTTTTAACGGGATAGAAAAACCTACCGCCTCAGCGATTTTGCAAAATGCTCAAATAAATCCCATGCTAAGACCTGAGAAATTGTCAATAGATGATTTTACAGCCTTGACATTAAATATTAAAAAATATATATAGTCCTTGCTCAAAAAATGCTGGCAGGCTTTGTAAAAATGAGATGAAATTGATTAAATTTATTTCTAAAAACTGATTGATTTAACAATAAGATTTTTGTTTTAACAACTCCTCTAATACAGGAGTTGTTTTATTTTTAATAACTTTATCCACAGCTGTGGATAAGATTGGGGATTATATGGAAATTTCAGTAAAAGAACTATGGCAAATGGTTGTGGATAACATCAAACAAAACATTCCTACAGAGACTTATGATTTGTGGATTTCGCCTTTAAATCCGCTCTCTTTGGAAGATAATATCTTTATTCTCGGAGTGCCTAACAATTTCTTTTCTCAGTGGCTGCAAGAGCATCAGCAGGAAAATATAGAAAAAATCTTGTCCGACAAACTTGAAAAGCCTATAAAATTGGATTTTAAGCCCCAACAAGATTTAAGTCAAATAATGGAAAAAGTGGAAAGAAGTCCCGAGCCGCCAAGCGCTCCAGCAATCAATAAACAAAAAGATAGAATTGACCCGAGATATGTTTTTGACAGTTTTGTTGTAGGCGCGTCCAATAGATATGCCCAGTGGAGTTGCGAGGCTGTCGCAAAAAATCCGGGTCAGCAGTTTAATCCCCTCTTTATATATGGAGGGGTGGGGCTTGGCAAAACGCATCTATTGCATGCTATAGGCAATTATATAAAGCAAAACAATCCGAGTTTGAGAGTGCTTTATGTTACTGCGGAAAATTTCTTTTCGGAATTTGTAGATGTTTTGCGTTTTGACGATAATGCAAAAGCTTCTTTTAAAAACAAGTATAGGACTTTGGATTGTTTGCTTATAGATGATATTCAATTTATGGCAGGCAAAACAGCGTCACAAGAAGAGTTTTACAATATATTCAATGCTCTTTTTAGCGCAAGAAAACAGATTGTCATCTCGGCAGACAGACCGCCTAAAGAGTTAGAAAAAGTTGCTGAAAGGCTTATTTCCCGCTTTGTTTGGGGCAATATTGCAGATATTCAGCCGCCTAATTTGGAAACGAGAGTGGCAATCCTTCGCCAAAAAGCGTCCGATGAAAAGATTTTTGTGCCTGACGATGTCCTTATGCACATAGCGACTCAGGTAAAATCCAATATAAGGGAATTGGAAGGCTCTTTGCTTAGAATCTCCTCTTTTTCCCTTTTTACGCAAACCCCTCTTACTGTTGATTCCGTTCAAAAAATCTTAAAAGATATCATAAAACCGTCAGACAATGTCCGTATCACCATAGATTTAATACAAAAAGTCGTTGCGAGCGAGTTTAATTTGGATTTTAAAGATATGCGCTCTAAGAAAAGGACTGACGCTATAGCTTTTCCGCGCCAAATCGCTATGTATCTTGCCCGTAATATGACTGACGAATTTTCCACTACGGAAATAGGCGACGCTTTTGGCGGCAGGGACCATACAACAGTGATGTATGCTGTAGAAAAAATTAAAGAAAAAACCGTCTCAGACCCATATTTTAACGCCAAAATCAATGAAATAATGAAAAAAATCCGCTCCTCCGAGAACTAAAAGTTCTTTTTCTATTTTTTTCCTGCGGATTCTTATTGTCCCTATTATTTTGCTCTTTCGCTGTCATTGTGTTGCTTTTGCTGTCATTGACAACTACAAACCGTCTTTATAGAAAAAAACCCTTCGGGTTTGTGAAGAACTTTGTTTATAACTTGGATAAAATTGTATAATGCACCGTCGTTATAATAATCTTAATAACTTTGACGGTTTATCAACATACTTTTATTTATCACATTTTTGCAAATTTTCTTTGATTACTATATCTTTTTTGTAATATAAAAAACTTATTCACAATATACATCTCACTATAATTAAAAGGCTTTAAATTTATCTAAATTTTGGAGGATTAAATGAAAGTAATATGTGTAAAAGATGAACTCGTAAAAGGTCTTATGACTATTGTCCCAATAACGCCGTCAAAAAGTTCCCTGCCGGTATTATCAAACTTCCTATTTCAAGCGCAAGCGGATAAAATAAAATTATCTTCAACGGATTTAGAAATAGCCGTAAAGTGCAGCGTTAAAGCTGAAATTGTAGAAGAAGGCGCTATAACTATACCCACAAAAAGATTTACAGATATTATAAGAGAGATTCCTGACGACGCTCAAATAGAAATAAGCGCAGATGAAAGCAATCAAATAAACATAATAGCTGGAAAATCCAAATTCAATTTGATGGGCATTACAGCTGTGGACTTTCCAGTAATACCAGAATTTCCAAAAGATAATAACTTTTCAATAAAAACAACAATATTCGCTTCTATGCTTAAAAAGACTGTATTTGCCGTATCAAAAGACCCGCAAAGATATATTTTAAACGGCATTTATATGATAGCGGAAGAAGAAACTTTAAAAATGGTCGCAACGGACGGCAGAAGGCTTAGCTTTATCTCTACTAAAGGCATAGATTCCAAAGTAAAAGCCAAAGCAATAATCCCCACAAAAGCCGTGACAGACATTTTAAGGCTACTTTCATCGGAAGTAAAAGCTGAAGAAATAAAAATAGGCATATCAGAAAATCAAACCGCCATAGAATTTGACGATATTATCTTGTCGAGCATTTTAATAGAAGGATTATTTCCAAATTACGAGCAAGTAATTCCCAAAAAAACCGCAATCAAAGTGGAATTAAAGACGCAAGATTCTCTAAAAGCGGTAAAACAGATGGCATTGCTCACCAATGAGAAAAATGCCGCAGACAGAAGCAGCGCTATAAAGTTTGCTTTCAACAAAGATTTGCTTACAGTATCAGCATCAACGGCGGGTCTTGGCTCGGGCGAAACAGAAATGGCTATAGAGTATAGCAATGACCCTGTTGAAATAAGTTTTAATCCTGGATTTATAAGAGATGTTTTACAAAATATGGAAGAAGAGTCAGTAAGTTTTGAATTTTCAGACGCATTAAATCCCGCAATAATTTCACCGCAAAAGGACAAAGATTATCTCTGCGTAGTAATGCCTATGAGAGTATAAAACCATTTATGCAAAATGGACAAGAATTAGAAAATATAAATAACAAATTACTTGCTAAAAGGAAAAAAGAAACCATTAGTTCAATTTCCACCGTTTTAGACAACATCAAGCCTCAACTCGGCTTAGATGTTGATTTTTTTGTTTTAGCGAAAGCATGGCAAAAAGAGTTCGGCGCCAATGTAGAAATCT
>JAISKX010000130.1 GCA_031260765.1 Endomicrobium sp.
TTTATTAAAACAAAAACCTCTCCTCGTCATGAAGATATTGTCAGACTCAGGTCTTTACAGGCGGGGGTGAATGCGAAAGTTGTATTTGTCCAATCCCGCAAGTCGGATGCAGTAAAAAGGATTAAGTATGAAAACTAAAAAACCGATTTTTAACAAAGTCTCTCCTAATTTGCTTGACGCTATGCCTTATCAGTATATAGGCAAAGATATTCTTGTAAATATAGAAACTGATGAATTTACTTGTCTTTGCCCTTGGACAGGCTTGCCTGATTATGCCCATTTAATTGTCCGCTATACTCCAGATAAGACTGTTGTGGAATTAAAATCTTTTAAAATGTATTTGCAGACATATAGAATGGTCGGCATAGTTCACGAAAGCGCCGTAAATAAAGTAAAAGAGGATTTGATTAAAGCGCTCAAGCCCAAAAATATGTTCATAGAGTTAAAATTCGGAGTCCGCGGCGGAATTATCACAACCGTCAGCGCCCAATATGAAAAGGGAAAAAACAATGTTCAATAAAGCGCATAGCGTTCATTTTGTAGGTATAGGCGGGTCGGGAATGTCGGGTATTGCCGAAGTTCTTATCAATCTGGGACATAGAGTTTCAGGCTCAGATTTAAAAAAATCAGACGCTACAGAACATTTAAAAGAAATCGGCGCAAAAATTTTCATAGGACATAAAGCGCAAAATATAAAAAAAGCTTCCGTAATAGTCACTTCAACCGCAGTAGATAAAGACAATCCTGAAGTAATAGCCGCTGTAAAAAACAAAATTCCAGTCATTCGCAGAATAGAAATGCTTGCAGAAATCGCCCGTCTAAAATATGCAATCACAATAGCGGGAACGCATGGCAAAACAACAACCACTTCTCTCACATCTTTGGTTTTATCAGAAGGCGGTCTTGACCCCACGATAATAATAGGCGGCAAATTAAAAAATCTAAATACAAGCGCAAGAATGGGCAGAGGGGATTTTTTAGTCGCTGAAGCCGACGAGTCCGACGGCTCTTTCTTAAAATTATCTCCGTCTATCGCAGTGGTCACAAATATAGACAATGACCATCTTGATTATTATAAGACTATGGATAATCTCAAAGACTCTTTTGTAGAACATATAAACAGCGTCGCTTTTTACGGCGCGGCTATCCTATGCGGCGATGATAAAATAATAAAAGAGATTATGCCCCGCCTTACAAGAAAATATATAACCTATGGTTTTGACGACAGCAATGATTTGATTGCTAAAAATATAAAAAACTCGCAAGGCTTAGTTGGTTTTGACATAGTATATATGGGCAAAAAACTCGGCGCAATTGTTTTAAGGGCTGCGGGCAAACATAATATCTTAAATTCTTTAGCGGCTATAGGCGTGGGGTTGAGACTTGAAATTCCTTTCAACAATATAGCAAAAGCTATATATTCTTTTGACGGAGTCGGCAGAAGACTTGAAAAGAAAGGCGAAAAAAACGGAGTTTTAATTATTGATGATTATGGACATCATCCTACGGAAATAAAAGCCACGCTTAGCGCAATAAAAAGTTTTTGGCAAGGCAGGAGGCTCATAGTTTTATTTCAACCGCATAGATATACGAGAACTCAAACATTATTTAAAGATTTTGGCGAAAGTTTTTCAGATGCCGACATTGTCAAAGTTTTAGATATTTATCCCGCAGGCGAGAAACCTATTATAGCCGTATCGCGCGATTTGATTTTAGATGAAATGAAAAAAAACAAAGTGAACGCTCAAGGATATACAAATATTGAAGACATAGCCCGAATAGTCTCGGACGGCGATATTGTTTTGACGCTCGGCGCGGGCGATGTATGGAAAGAAGGTGAAAAATTATTAACTCTTCTTTGATTTCTGAACTTTCATCAATTGGCTGTCTGATATTGAAAGATGAACCCCTTTCAAAACACACATCGTTTAAAATCGGCGGCGCGGCTGATTTCTTTATTGAAATTCCATCATATCTTGCTTTAGAAACTTTTATTCGTCATTGCGGATGTTTTGATTGTCATTGCGGGCTTGACCCGCAATCTCCATCGTTTTCATCTAATCAAAACGAGCGTCAAAATGTTTTTATCCTCGGCGGAGGAACAAATGTTTTGTTTTCAGACGATGGTTTTAGAGGCATAGTTCTAAAATTGTCAGGCGAGTTTAAAGAATTTGTTTTTGACGGACAAAAATTATCTTGCGGCGCGGCGGCGCTTTTGCCTCTTATTGTAAAAGAGGCGGCTCAAAAAGCTTTGTCAGGTTTAGAATATTGTTCAGGCATACCCGGAACGGTCGGCGGCGCGGTATTCGGCAATGCAGGAAGCGCTAATGAATCAATTTCTCAAGTCATTGAAAGCGTGGAAATTTTTAAAAACGGAAAAACAAAAATTTTAGATAAATCAGAGTTAGATTTTCAATATAGAAAAAGCGGTATTGCCGCCATTATCACAAAAATCAATTTCTCATTGAAAAATGATGTTAAAAATGATATTTTAGCCGCGCTTTCCCAAAACATAGAAAAACGAAAAAAGACGCAGCCTGTAAATCAGCCGAATGCGGGCTGTGTTTTTAAAAACCCAAAGGGTTTTAGCGCAGGCAAATTGATAGATGAGGCGGGGCTAAAAGGCAAGTCCATAGGCGGCGCGCAAATATCGCCCATTCATGCAAATTTTATAGTCAATAAAGGCGGTGCAAAAGCAGACGATGTTTTGAGATTGATTGAAATTGTTAAAACCGAAATTAAAAAGAAATTCAATATAGATTTAGAAACGGAAATAAGAGTTGT
>JAISKX010000157.1 GCA_031260765.1 Endomicrobium sp.
GATAATATGGACGCAGTAAAAAACAGATACAATCTTGAATTTAAAGATTTTGTCAGTTTAGCCAAACCAGTCAGCGAGATAGGCAATGCCCAAAGATACAGAAAAAAATACAAAAAATACAAAACCATATCCATCATTTGCTTTTGTTGCATTATATTGAAGACTATCTTGCTATTGTTTTTGTTTCCTCAAATTTTCTGATAAATCGCCTCTATTTCAGAAAAAAAGCGGATATATAAATGGACAATCTTGCTATTTCCACTCAAAACATCTAAAATTCCGAGAAATCAGGAATGAAATCCACAAAAAAGGCAATTTTTGTGGATTTCATTCCCAGAAAACTGTGTTTTAGAGGTATTATGTATGATAAAGAGACTTATCAGCCAATCTATTAAAGAAAAACTTTTTAAAGGCAAAGTTATTCTTATAATGGGGGCGCGGCAAGTTGGGAAAACCACCTTGCTCAAAACTTTTTTCCAAGATGATTCAAGCGTTTATTGGTTAAATGGAGATGAATTGGATGTTCAATCTCTTTTTGAAAATATCAATGCGCAAAGGCTAAAAAGCATATTTGCTGATAAAAAATGCGTGATTATTGACGAGGCGCAGAGAATTAAAGACATAGGGCTTAAACTTAAAATAATTGCAGACCAAATTCCAGATATACAGCTTATTGCCACAGGCAGTTCTTCTTTTGATTTGGCAAATAAAGTCAATGAGCCTCTGACAGGCAGAAAATGGGAATATATAATGTATCCCTTATCATTTGCAGAAATGGTCAAGCAAAACGGTTTATTGGAAGAAAAACGGCTTATTCCTCAGAGATTGATTTACGGCTATTATCCCGATACTATCAATCATTTAGGCGGGGAAAAAGAAGTGTTGAAATTGTTGTCTGACAGTTATCTATACAAAGATATTCTTATTTGGGAACAAATTAAGAAACCTGAAAAATTGCTTAAATTGCTCCAAGCTTTAGCTTTTCAAATAGGCTCGCAAGTTTCTTATTCTGAATTGGGGCAAATTTGCAGTTTAGATACAAAAACGATTGAAAAATATATTGTTTTATTAGAACAATGTTTTGTTATATTTAGATTAGGCTCTTTTAGCCGCAATTTGCGCAATGAATTGAAATTCAGCAGAAAGATATATTTTTACGACAATGGCATCCGCAATAGCATAATCTCTGATTTTTCTTTTGTAGAAAATCGCTCAGACATAGGAGCGCTATGGGAGAATTTCTTGGTGGCTGAGAGAAAAAAAGTTTTGGCTTATAACAATCTCTATACAAATACTTGGTTTTGGCGCACCACTGAGCAAAAAGAGATTGACTATATAGAAGAAAGCGATGGACAAATACAAGCTTTTGAATTCAAATGGAATCCCGAGGCTAAGTATAAAATCCCAAAACAATTTACATTGAAATATCCCGATGCTTGCGTCAAAATCATTACTCCAAACAATATGGAAGAATTTTTGTTTTAAAATAATTATATAAAGGAAATCAAATGAAAAAAATGATTGACAAGTATGTGTTGCAAAATATTTTTGTGCGTAATTACCGCAGGATGTGGCCGTTTATAAAGCCTTATTGGGTTAAGGCTCTAATCGCTCTTGCTTTTGCGGCGCCTATTGGGTCTATGGACGCGGCTATTGCCATGCTTTTAAAACCTTTTATGGATAATGTTTTGGTTCAAAAAGAAGTGCAGTTTTCAGCTATGCTTCCTTTATATGTTATGGGCATAACTCTGCTTCAAGGCTCAATGACATATGTGTCGGGATATTTAAACACTTGGGTAGCTAATAGAATCACCCTATCCGTGCGTGAAACTCTGTATAAAAAATTATTGTCTATGGACTCGGCTTTCTTTGATAAAACCAATTCAGGTATGGTTTTGCAGAGATTTTCCAACGATGCTGAAGCTGCTGCGGGCGGGTTAATCAGCAATTTAAAAACTTTTGCCACAAGGTTTTTCTCGTCAATCTCTTTGGTCGGCGTGCTTATTTATAATTCTTGGCAGCTTGCAATTATAGCTGTCGCCGTTTTATTGGTTGCGGCATATCCTTTGACGCTTGTGAGAAAAAAAATCAAAGAGATTATGAATAGAAGCGTAGGCGCCGGAGCCGCTATAAACACTCTTTATAATGAAACTTTTAACGGCAATAGAGTCATTCAATCTTTTAATCTTGAACAACATCAACAAAAAAGGTTTGACAAAACAACGGGGCTATTATTTGAATTGGGCATGAAAATGGCAATCACCAATAATTGGATGTCGCCTTTTATGCACTTCATAGGCTCTTGCGGTATAGCGGGCGTTTTAGCTTTGGGCAGCCATTTTATTATCAGCGGCGCTATCACAAGCGGAAATTTTGTCGCTTTTATCGCCGCTTTGATGATGTTATATACGCCTTTGCGCTCTATCAGCGGAAATTATATTGCAATCACGAGCTCTTTTTTGGCTCAAGACCGTATTTTTGACATTTTAGACGCAAAGCCGGTGATAAGGTCTAATGATGGAATCATAGAACTGAAAACAATAGAGAAAAAAATCCAGTTTAAAAATGTGAGTTTCGGATATTTGCCAGACCCAGACAGAAGAGTGTTAAAAAATATCAGTTTTGAAGTTCAAGTTGGGCAGATGGTAGCTTTGGTAGGTAATAGCGGCGGCGGTAAAACCACTATAAGCAGTCTAATTCCAAGACTATATGAGATACAAGAAGGCGAAATTTTAATAGATGGAACAAATATAAAACAATTTACCGTAGATTCTTTAAGGCATAATATCTCTATGGTTTTTCAAGACAATTTCCTATTTGACGGCACTGTTAGGGAAAATATAGTTTTAGGCAATGAAACTGCAACAGACGAACAAATTGAGGCTGCCGTCAACAATGCTTATTTAGACCACTTCATAAATTCTCTGCCTGAAAAACTTGACACGGAAATAGGCGAGCGCGGTATTTTATTATCAGGCGGACAAAAGCAAAGGCTTGCCATAGCGAGAGCTTTTGTCAAAAACGCCCCTCTTGTAATTTTAGACGAAGCCACCAGCGCTCTTGACAATAAGGCTGAAAGGGTAGTTCAAAAAGCCTTAGACAATCTTATGAAGAATAGGACTGTTATAGTAATAGCCCACAGGCTAAGCACTATAATAAATGCCGATAAAATCTTGGTAATAAATGACGGTCAAATAGCGGAAGAGGGCAATCATGAGACCTTGCTTGCCATAGAAAACGGCGCCTACGCCTCGCTATACAATACCGAATTTAAAAAATAATCCCATACTCTTCCCTTTGCGTCAAAGTCCATTTTATTGTATATTACGGCTACCTTAGAAATCTAATAGCCAAATTGGCGAAAATAATATTATAGGAGCGCTTTGC
>JAISKX010000226.1 GCA_031260765.1 Endomicrobium sp.
AATAATTCTTCCTCATTTTGTTTGAAAGATTTTATTTCCTGCACTATTCTTGCGCTTGCATCGGCAAGATAGACATCACTCAAATTATCGTTTAAAAAATTTCTTAAACGGCTCAATTGCTGCTGGTTTAGGGATATGCCCACTCTTTTGTGTTTTACCATACCTGTATTTGTTATGAGAATTACTAAAACTTCATTTTGTGATATGGGCAATAATTCTATGTTTTTTATGGCATTGTATTTCATCTTAGGAGCCATAACAAAACCCGTATATTGAGAAAGCCCCGACAAAATCTTAGATGTTTTTGAAAGAACTGACTCTAATTCCCTGCTTTTTTGAGAGTATTCTTGTTTGATTCTCTCTTCTTCTTCTATAGCCATCTCTTGAATTTCAATTATAGAATCCACATAAGCCCTATATCCCTTATCAGTTGGAATTCTGCCCGCTGAAGTGTGGGGATGGGTTAAAAAGCCTTCTTCTTCAAGTTCTGCCATAAGATTTCTGACAGTTGCGGGGGAAAGTTGTATATTATAAGAGTCAATTACAACATCAGAGCCGACAGGCTTGGCAGTTTTAGCATATTGATTGATTACTGCGCTCAATATCTTATTTTTCCTTTCCTTGATAACCGACACAGCCACTTGTCTCCTTTTGCACCTCTTTACTTTTCTTAGTCATCATTGCGGGCTTGCCTCGCAATCTCACCAAGTCGGAGATTGCGGGTCAAGCCCGCAATGACGATGATGTCCAATCTTATTAGCGCTCCACATCAATTAGCGCTTATTACGGCTTAGTTAGCGCTCCAAATCTGTTAGCACTCAAATATAACGAGCGCTATTTTACTATTTTTAAATTATTTGTCAAGTGATAATGAACGATTTTGATTAATTGCACTTCCGCGAAGCATTTTGAGCGTATTTTGGCGTAATTTGTCCGTGCCGTGTAGCGGAGCTACATCAGCGGACAAATTATGTCAAAAGACGCCAAAAGGCAAAGCGACCATCCCGTCGCGCCTAACTATCCCGCCCAGCCGTGTGTTATCGCGGCTCCGCCGCACCTTATTCCTTTACATTGGTCTTTGTTTTTGAGAAAATAGGGTTGTGCCGATGTAGCTCAGTTGGTAGAGCAGCTGCTTCGTAAGTAGCGGGTCGGAGGTTCAAGTCCTCTCATCGGCTTGTATTTTAGGAGAAAACTATGAAGAAAAAAGACCTTTTATCCATTTATGATTTATCCGCAAAAGAGATAGAGTTTTTGCTCAATCAGGCTTTTAAACTTAAAAAGAGCAAGAAATTGATTTCGCCTTTAAAAGGTAAAATTTTGGGGATGATTTTTGAAAAAAATTCTACAAGAACTATGGTATCTTTTGCCTCCGCTATGTTTCAATTGGGCGGTAATCCCATCATTTTGAACTCTCAAAATATGCAAAGAGCAAGAGGGGAAACTATACACGATACCGCTTTGGTTTTATCTTCCTATTTGGATGGGATTATGATTAGGGCTTTTAGCCATCAAGATGTTTGCGAATTGGCTAAATATTCATCTATACCTGTTATAAATGGGCTTACAGACAGCGAACACCCTTGCCAAATTCTTGGGGATATAATGACTGTGATGGAATTACTCCATATTAAGAGTGTGGCTGGGCTTAAAAAAGTTAAATTGGTTTTTTGCGGAGATGGCGGAAATAATATAGTTAATTCTTTGATTGCTCTTACGGCTATTTTAGGGCTTGATTTGACGATTGTTTCTCCAAAAGCTTATTTTCCAAAGGCAGATATATTGGACAAGGCGCTACAATATAAAGGCGTAGGGGCTAAGATAAAGGCTACTGACGATATATTTGGTGCAAAGGGTGCGGATGTGATTTATACAGATGTTTGGACATCTATGGGGTTTGAAAAAGAGGAGCAGGAGAGAAAAAAAGCATTTGCTCCATATCAAGTTAATTCTACATTGTTGCAAAATGCTTCTTCAAGAGCCATTGTTTTGCATTGTTTGCCGGCAAAAAGAGGGGAAGAAATTACAGATGAGATTATGAGTCAATACGAGCGCTCTATATTTACCCAAGCCGAGAATAGGCTGCATATTCAAAAATCAATTCTGCTGTATCTATTAAAATGAAAAAGAAAGAAAAATATCTTATAGTTTTTACCACAGTTCCAAATAAAAAAACTGCAAATGCAATTATCAAAAAAATCCTACCTACAAAATTAGTGTCCTGCATAAATGTCATAGGCAAAGTAGAATCGTTTTATTGGTGGAAAAATAAAATCTGTAATGCCAATGAATTATTACTTATAATGAAAACTCCGCATCATAATTTTAAAAAGTTGGAAAAATGTATTAAAGAAATCCATCCTTATGAAGTTCCTGAAATAATCTCAATAAACATTGCTAATGGAAGTAAAGACTATCTTGATTGGATAAGAGAATATACCCTATGAAAAAACAAATCATTTTGGCTTCAGCCTCTCCAAGAAGAATATCGCTACTGAAAGAAATGGGCATAACTTTTAAAGTGATACCAAGTCAAATAAAAGAAAGCACACATTTTATAAAACCATCTTGTATTGTTAGAGATTTGGCATATCAAAAGGGAATCAACATATCAAAAGTATATCCTAATTCAATAGTGCTATCTGCCGATACTATTGTGGTTTTAAACAAGAAAATTGTTGGGAAACCCAAAAATATGAAGGAATCCAATCAAATAATAAGAGAATTAAACGGCAGTTTTCATAAAGTCTATACGGGGGTATTTATTATAGATAATGTTTCAAACAAGCAAATATGTTTTTATGATTGCGCTAAGGTAAAAATGAAAAAACTTTCCGAGCAAGAACTCGGAAAGTTTTTTGGTAAAAATATGGACAAAGCCGGCGGATACGCCGTTCAGGATACTAATGACAGTTTTGTTGATAAGGTATATGGCGATTATTACACAGTAGTCGGACTGCCTATCAAAAAACTTAAGAAAGAACTAAAACACTTCAATATCTGTTTCTAACTATCTTATCAACTCTTCATTCACATTAACTTTTGAATTTCTCAATATATTAACATACCATTCATTTAAAACCCGGTTGACTTTATACTGAGCATAAGCATTTGCTTCTAAATTAGGATTGAGTTGCCTGATTAAATTGAATTCAGAATTGGTGAATTTTACTGAGGCAATCAAAACATTTTTCATCTTTTGTATAGCAATTTGTTTTCTTATAAGCTCTTCATAATCTTTGGGCAACATATTTATGTTGCTGAGAAAATTATAATAAATTCTCGGATTAAAAGCTCCATTTCCATTTTCTCTAAACATAGGAGAATTTACTATATTGCTTTGCAATTCAGCATCAGATACTAAGATTTTATAATTTTTGGCTTGTTGATAAAATATTTCATCTCGGACAAGCGATTCAATAGTTCTTGATTTAATCTGAGCGATTTGCTCTTGCGTTACAGCGCCGGTAGAAGCATTTTGAACTTGCGCTAATGTGTTGGAATACAGCGTATTGTATAGATTTAGTGGAACTTTAGACTTGTTGATAGATACAACTGTATCTAAACTTGCCGCATTTCCAAACAAATAAGAACCAAATCCAACGAAAATTCCAGCGAAAAACCCTATTATTGTGATAATGAAAATTACTCTCATGTGTCGTCTTAAAAAATCCACTTTATTATTCCTCGTTTATATTATTTATATATTCTTCGTCTGTTTTTATCTTAGAAGACTTACCTTCAAAATATGCGCCTTCTACGATAGTCAATAAATCTGTAGTGATATCCCCTTCGACCCTTGATTTTGGGAGCATCTCTATTGACTCTTTTGCAGAAATATTACCTTTTACATATCCGCCTATCATAATAACAATAGTATTGATATTACCTATAACTTGTCCCTCTGTCCCTATCATTACTCCTGCCGCTTCAATATTACCCACGAATTTACCATCAATTCGCACGACTTTTTCCGTTTTAACTTCTCCTTCGAATACTGCGCTATTGCCTATTACTGTTTCAACAGCATCAAGCAAATTTTTAGAACTCTTTTTCGACATTTTTTCCTCCAAAAGAATAATCCGATAAGAATGAAATCGGATTTATTGATTTCCCTTTAAAATGAACTTCATAATGCACATGAGGACCGGTAGCTGAACCCGTATTGCCCATTTTTCCTATAATCTGCCCTCTCGCTATATAATCTCCAACGAGAACTAATCTATTTGAAAGATGAGCATAAGCAGTCCTATAATTATAACCATGGTCAACTACTATTATATTTCCATATCCAGACTGCCAACCTGAAAACACAACTTTTCCGTTTGCAGTAGCAACAACATTTGTATTTAAGGCATTTGCAATATCAAGTCCAGAATGAAAATCTCTCGTATTAAAAAATGGATTTTGCCTAAAACCAAAACGAGATGTTAACACTCCTTCAGCAGGCCATCCGCGAGGCGTTGCCATAAACAGCAATCTTTCTTGCTTTATATGCAAAATAACTTCAGAATAACTCTTCTGCATATATTTATACTGCTCATTGAGCATATCCGACTGTTTTGCAAGAGCAATATAATTGATGTTATTTATTTTTCCAGATAAAACTGCTAAAAAAGCATTGGCTTGCGCTTCGGTAGGTCCGCCTTCACCCAAAAACTGGTCTGTAAAATTGTCTTCTATTATTGATTTTTTTGTGCGCAGAGAAAGAAGAGAACGGATATTGTTGTCATTTATTTGGACTTTCTCAAACATATTCTTTGTTTTTTCCAATTGATTCGCAAAGAACAACATTCTAAACTGCATAACATGATTATCTGCTTTTGCCTTCAAATAATCAATATGGCGGCTTGCAAGATATCCTGCCCATAAAGTTACCGAGGTCCAAGAGACAACTATAATACACAATAAAAATAACGAAATGCTTAAACGCATGGGCTTCAACTTCCCATGATGAATAAGCATAACAGTTACTTTCCTTTTTAATTCCTTTTTAATTTTTGTAAATATATCCATTGCTCGCGTAAAATATCAAAAAGCATTTTATTTGTCAAGTTGTTTTGTGTTTTCAGCATTTCATAATAAGCGGTAAGATGGGCTGTTAAAATACAATTTGATGCCCGCGTTTGCCTAAAACAAATAAAATTAGTAAAACATTAAAAATCTTAAAAATAAGGGTGATATATTGACTTACAAAGACAGAATTATAAACATTGTATGTGAGAAAATTGTTTTTCCGGGTCGTTCATTGTGTAGGTGTGATGATGGAATTGCCTTATTTACGGAAGGACTTCTCCCTGATGAAAAAGCGGAAGTTTATGTTACAAAAGATAAAAAAACTTTCAGAGAGGGATATGTAAAAAACATCATATATCAATCTAAAAACAGAATTGAACCTATATGTCCATTGTTTAGTAAATGCGGAGGTTGCTCTTTTCAAAATACATACTATACTCATCAATTGTATTATAAGCAACAATATTTGTATGAACTGCTGTCATTTATAAATATAGATATAATGCCTATTTTGCCAAATCCACAAATTTATCATTACAGAAATAAAATGGAATTTAGTTTTTTCAATCAAGTTGATAGCACGGTCGGGTTAGGTCTTCATTATAAAAACAGTTTTAACAAGTATATTTCAATTC
>JAISKX010000053.1 GCA_031260765.1 Endomicrobium sp.
CCCTACCTTCAATATCACACATGCCGAAAGCGCAAACCTTAGCGCTGCTCGCCTTTAATGAGCAAGAACAAAGCTATGAAAATATCTCGCCTCTATATATAAGGCGTTCATGGGCTGAAGAACAAAAACAAAAATAATGACAATAACAAGGAGGCAGTATGAATAAATTCGCGAGTGTATTTACAGCATTAATTGTAGTGTTTATGTTTTTAGGCGCAAGGAGCGCGCAAGGACAGACTAAAAATATAGAAAGCATCATCAAAGGCATAGAAATCATCCCGCTTGCAGTAATTCGTTTCCAAAGCGGAGACCCTGCTATCAAACCTGTTAAGGAAGACGACCTAAGCCTCGGTTATGAAAATCTCGGTCAAAGAACGGCTGTAAATACTATTTTTGACCTCGGATTTTCAAAAACATTTGAAGGCGGCGCGGTGGTGTTTTTAAACATTGAAGGCAGCGCCAACACTCAAGAGGGAGCAGGCGCTATTGGAATTCCTGTCGCAGCTTGGGATCAATTGACTTGGTATACGCATACTAACGGCGTCACAGAATTGCATCTCACTCAACCTTTTCTTGACGATAAAATTTCTGTTAGAGTCGGTAAATTTTGGGTGCATACAGAAATCTCGCAAAACGAAGCAGGCGGAGATTTTGACAGCAATATATTTAATGGAGACGAAATTTTCTTAGGCAAATACGGCGCATATTACGGCGCGGCGGTCAAAGTTTCCCCCAATGAATATATAGGAATAGACGCCCAATATCAAGTAAACGATATAGACAATATCGGCTGGGATTATGCTGCGGCAGAATTGATTTTCAAATTGCCGATTGAAGGAAATGAAGGCAATTATAGAATAGCCTATTGGCAGGATAATGCTTATGGACTAAAAAAAATTGATAATAACGGAAATGACAAAAGGGCGGCAGCCTCAGGTTTGGTAATAACTATTGACCAAAAAATAATAGAAGGAATCAGTATATTTGGAAGATACGGCATGCCGATATCTGAGACTATAGGCAATGGAACTGTGATAGGATATAATGCTTATACGATTTTTGGTTTAGGTTTTGTTTTCAGCGGCTCTTTATGGGCAAGAACTGACGATTCGGCAGGCATAGGTTTTGGTCAAATCGCACATACAGGCAAAGCTGCAGATTGGAAATTTGGCAGCATTGGCGGCTCTGGCAATGATGATAAATCTTATAAATCCGAAACGCACTTTGAACTCTATTATAGTTATAAAGCAAGCGATGCAATTTCTTTCGTCCCTTCCATTCAATTCATACAAAACCCAATGGGCGGCAGCGTGCAAGACGCTTCAACTTTATCATATATAGACCAAATAACAGTTTTCAGCATCCGCTTGATGTATAATTTTCAATAAGTCATTTTAGTTTTTATTTGGATAGGGCGGTTATGAATAAGGCGGCTTTTTGGATAGCGGAGATTTTATCTGAAGAGCCGCTTTTTAATGATATGTCAGTTTCTAAGAGTATTGGGATTGAGGCTTTTAACCTTTTTAGATTGTGTTTTTTGAGATTTGAAAAATAGGCTGAGGCAAAAAACGGCGGGATTCTTAAGGCTGAGGCTATCTCGCTTTGAGACATTCTTTTTTCTTCAAGCATGCTTTTGGCTATGAGAAGTTTTCGGACTGCGCCCGATATATTGGAAAGGATTACTATCGGCTCTACTCCTTCCGACAATAATTTATCCAAAACCGATAAGGTTTTTGATTGGTCTTTTGCTTCTATGGCATTTGATAAGTGAAAAATATTTGCCTCTTTTGTATAGCCGCTTATCATCTCTATGTCTTGCTCTGAGACGGATTTTTTGGACGAGCCTACAAATAGAGAAGCTTTTTCTATCTCTTGAACTATGTTTAACATATCCACGCCGTTTTCTTCAATAATCATAGAGACAGCGTCGTAATCGGCAGTTTTGCCGCGGGCTTTGAATTCATCGCTGATAAAATTTCTCGCAGTATTTTCATAGAGTTTTTTGCATTCTACAAAGGCGCAGTTTTCGTCTTTTGCGCATTTATTGATTAAAGATTTTCTCTTGTCGGAAGTATCTTTTGCAAAGTTCCCGAGATAAGTTAATATTAGACAAGCGCTGTCCACAGGATTGGATATGTATTCGGCGAGTTTAACGGCATTGTCGGCGGACATTTTATTGACTTCTTTGATTATCACTATACGCTTTGAACCGAAAAAAGGGATGGTTTGCAAAGCATTGAAAATATCGTCTATCAAAGCGTCTTTGCCGTGGAAAACTTCTCTATTTAAATCGTCTATAGACAAGACTTTTTGAATTTTATTTAAACAAGAATCTATAAAATAACCTTCCTCGCCTGCAAAGCAATATATGGGATATATTGTTTTTGAAGCTTTTGCTCCGATTGATTTATTGAAATCCGTCAAAGTCATTTTCGCCATTAAATATATCCTTTGATTATTCTACGCGTTATTCTGCGGGCAAGTTTTTCGCTTACGGCGTCTTGGGCTTGGTCTTCAGTCAAACCTTCGCCTTCTTCCACGCCTGATTTATTGGCGTCAAGATAAATTTGAATGATTTCCATATCCTCTTTCCACTTTTCTTCGCCGCTTTCAGTATCTGTAAAAGCAACTTCAAAGACCACCCATAATTTGTATTGCTCGGCAACCATATTTGCATCATAAGTCAGAGGACGCAAAATATATCTTTTGATGATTATGGATAAAGCCCCATCGCTGACATCTTGGCTGTTGGCGATAATCAATCTGCCGTCGTTTTGCATTTCTTCAGATATTGCAAGAGTGATTTTTGATTCAAGACCAGGTTTATTTGTATTGTTGGCTATGGCTTGTATAAAAATTTCTTTTGCAGAAGCGGGATTAAACTGCATATCGCTTTCATACAAAGAGCAAGACGACAAAACAAAAACGCTAAAAACAAATACTGATAAAAACA
>JAISKX010000079.1 GCA_031260765.1 Endomicrobium sp.
GGGGACCCGGTCTTTCTACAGATGAGAAAGATATAAAAGAGAACTTGGCTATCACAAGAGTCGGCGGACATCCCGCTCAAAAACCGTTCAAATATAAAGCGCTCAAAAAAGAAACCGAGCCAGCCTCAGATTTCAGGTGGGCGGCTATAGACAATAGAAAATTCCTTGTTGCTTTTATTCCGTCAAATATTGCAGATTTTTCCAATATCAAATCTTTTAGAGAAGATAAAAAACAGTATTATTCTTTAACTCTTGAAGGTAGTTCATCTTATGCCAATGCAAATTCTGCTGAGATTTCCGCTTTTATGTATGTGGGACCTAAGGGATATACTTATTTGCAAACTTATAATCCTCAATACAATCTCAATCTTGAAAAAACTGTGGATTTTGGATTTTTTGGTTTCTTGGGTAGGGGCGCTTTTAGAATTTTGAGTTTCTTTCATAATACCACAAACAATTATGGTTGGGCTATCATAATTCTCACTATCTGCATACAGATGGTGATTTTGCCGCTTACTCTTAAAAGTTATCGCTCTATGGCGGCGATGAAACGGGTTCAGCCTATGATAAAGTCTATTCAGGAAAGATATAAAGGAGATAAACAACGCTTAAATGTAGAGATGATGAATATATATAAAACTCAAAAAGTGAGTCCTTTAGGCGGCTGTTTGCCGATGTTATGCCAATTGCCTATTTTTTGGGCTTTCTTTACTATGCTGAGAAATGCCTATGAATTGCGCGGCGCGCATTGGATTTTGTGGGTGAATGATTTGTCAGCCGCAGACTCTTTTCTCGTAATAAGCGGAGTCACAATACACTTGCTGCCCTTGATTATGGGCGCGGGAATGTTTTTACAACAAAAATTGACGGGCGCAAGCTCCGACCCAATGCAAAAAAAGATGATGTATATTTTGCCTATAGTGTTCACTTTTATGTTTTGGAGTTTCCCCGCAGGCTTAGTTCTCTATTGGCTTACAAATAGCGTAGTGTCTATGATAGAGCAATATATAGTGTTGAGAAGAGATACAATCAAAGTTAAAAGGGCATAATATCCCTTCAAAATTATGAATTATATAAATGAAGATACTATCGCCGCTTTATCTACTGCCGCAGGCAAGTCTGCTATCGCTATTGTCCGTATCAGCGGGGCGGATGCTTTTAATATTATCGCGAATATTTTTAAGACTAAATCTAAAGACAATCAAAAAATTCAGTATGGTTTTATTGTTGATGCTCAAAACGGCGGGGCTATCGTTGATGAAGTTCTTTGTTTGTTTTTTAAAAACCCTCATTCTTATACCGGCGAAGATATGGTTGAAATTTCCTGTCACGGCAATCCTATAATAATTGACGCGATTTTAAATTTGCTCTATAAAAACGGAGCGAGGCAAGCCGAAGGCGGGGAATTTACTTATCGCGCTTTTTTAAACGGGAAAAAAGATTTGGCTCAAGCCGAAGCCGTTTGCGACCTCATCACAAGTAAAACCCAAACTGCCGCAAAAGCCGCCCTAAACAATATATCGGGCGCTTTCTCTCAAAAAATCACAAACATAAAAGACAAACTCGTCCGCTTTCTTGCCTATCTTGAAGCTTCTCTTGATTATCCCGAAGAAGACGATGTCCCTTTCTTAACTCCCCAACAAAAATTGGAAATGCTTGAAGAGATTATAATCACCAATCAAAAACTTCTTGATGCTTATAAAACAAGCCAAATATTAAAACAAGGCTTAAAAGCCGCTATCATAGGCAAGCCCAATACGGGCAAATCCTCTCTTTTAAATGCCATACTCGGCAAAAACCGCGCTATTGTAACGGAAATCGCAGGCACTACGACAGATACTATAGAAGAAATTATAGATTGCCGAGGCATTCCATTGACAATAATAGACACAGCCGGCATAAGAAATAAAAGCAAT
Source organism: Endomicrobium sp. (assembly GCA_031260765.1). Lineage (GTDB taxonomy): Bacteria > Elusimicrobiota > Endomicrobiia > Endomicrobiales > Endomicrobiaceae > Parendomicrobium. Next base: position 1,917 of record JAISKX010000079.1, read on the forward strand.
AATACTATAGAAGCTCTGGGGCAGGAAAAAACAAGAGAAACAATAAATCAGGCGGATATTATTTTGTGGCTTTTTGACGCATCTATACCATTGGACAATAATGATTTTGAAATAGGCGAATATTTAAAAAACATCAATTATAAGGGAGAAATTTTTGCAATATTAAACAAAACAGATTTAGCGGGGGCAAAGGGGGCAAAGCCCCTTTTTCTAAACGAAGAGCATTTGCCGTCTGTCTTAATAGAAAAAGGGGCTTTGCCCCTGCCCCTATCGGCTATAAAAAATGTAGGAATTAATGAATTATTAGATAAAATCGCTAAATATGCCGGGATTTCTGATATTCAGACTGATTACTTAATGCTCAATTCTCGCCATTATTCTCTTTTAGATAGCGTCAATGAAAATCTCAAACAAATCAAAGAAATAATACTCTCCAAAAACGCCGACGAAATAGCAAGTTTTCAAACCCGCAAAGCATTGACTTCCCTTGAAGAGATTTTAGGCATAAACACACCCACAGACATCTTAAACACAATATTCTCCACATTTTGCATAGGGAAATAATAGGTGCGGCGGAGCCGCGATACACACGACTGGCTGCAAGTTTTGCGCGACGGGATGGTCGCTTTGCCTTTTGGCGTCTTTTGACACAATTTGCCTGCTGATGTAGCGCTGCTACACGGCGCAGTCAAATTCTGCCAAAATACGCTCAAAATGCTT
>JAISKX010000103.1 GCA_031260765.1 Endomicrobium sp.
GGATTTTCGTATAAAGAAACTATGCAAAAACCTATTGACAGCAAGCCGTTTTTACCCTCTATGGATTTGGCAAAATATGATAAGGATTCAAAAGAATTGAGCGTCATTGATATTTATAAAATAATTTGGGACGGCTCTTTTCCAAAATTGCTCACAGACCCAAAGCGCGATAGAAAAAGTTTTTATCGTTCATATCTACAAACTTATATAGAGCGGGATATTAAAGATTTTCAAGGTATAAGCAATGAATTGAAATTTTACGATTTTATAAGAGCGGTATCTGCAAGAACTGCGAATTTACTCAATTATAATGAACTTGCAAAAGATGTTGATATAGATGTCAGAACGGCAAAATTATGGCTTAGCGCATTAGAAAGATCTGGAATGGTCAAACTATTAGAGCCGTATTATGCAAATATCACAAAAAGGATAATAAAAACTCCCAAGATTTATTTTTTAGATACTGGGCTTTGCGCATATCTTACCGCTTGGGATTCTCCTGAAAGTTTAATGAATGGAGCGATGAACGGAGCGATTTTAGAAACTTATGTATTTACTGAAATCTTAAAAAGTTATTGGCATAACGGCGATGAGGCGAATATCTTTTTTTACCGCGATACCGACCAAAGAGAAATTGATTTTGTAATTGAAAAAAATATGACGCTTTATCCTATGGATGTCAAAAAAACTGCAAGTCCAAGCAAAGCGGATATGCGGGCGTTTAAACAATTACAAAAACTAAATAAAAAAGTTGGCGATGGGGCGGTAATATGCCTTTATCCAACTCCTATTCCAATTGATACGAATGTTTTATCTTTTCCTGTTTGGGAGATATAAATAGCGAAAAAGGAAAGGAGGAAAATATAGTAAATTGTCAAAAAGCCCAATCCATAAGAAAGAGTTTGCTAACCCCCAAACTCCCTTAGAAAAAGAATGCATAAATTGCGCCTATATGAACTCTTACGGGTCTCAACTATAAACGGATATTTAAAAGGTGAAAGAGGTTTTCAGATGACTAAAAAACAAGAATGGATAACGATGTTTATTGTTTGCGATATGATAAATTTTTATATGCAGGACACAGGGAGCGCTCTTGTCCCCGCTATGAATAAAGTCTATACTTCGCAAGTATTTGATAAATTACAAGATATTGAAAGCGGCTTATATTGCGAAGGCTCAGGTTTTGTATATGACCTTTTTAAAACTGAAATGGAATACGGTAAATTGAAACAACTTGAGGCTTGATATATTAAAAACTCGTATAAAACAGCAGTCTTATGCATAACTATATGAGAAATTTGCAAAAATATAGTATTTATTTGTAAATTTTTCCAAAAATTAGTCATTTTTGTCAAATCTTTGTAATTTTTTATAAGAATTCTGCTTTTTCGTGAAATTTATCTTTTTTTGAAAAAAAGGGGAAATCAGATGAAAAATTTATTTTACAAACTAAAAAAATGACAATTTTCTTGAAAATTTAGTATATACTGTGCCTAAATTCTACAAAAAGGTGATAAAAATGGCTCTCATATTAAGAAATGAATATCTTGATAGCTGTCGCAGACCACAATCCAAAATATCTTTTAACTTTAGACTATACTCCAAAAACATCGCATAACGGCATTAAACAATTGAATGTATTGGAATGGTTGTTAGGATAGTAAAAAAAAGGAAATATGCTAAATGGACATCAATAAAATAAAATTATCAATTATTATCCCTTGCTATAATGAAGCAAAAACTATACGCAAAATAGTTGACGCCGTTAAGGCTTCTGTAATACCCAATAAAGAGATTATTATTGTGGACGATTTCTCTACCGACGGGTCAAGAGAAATTTTGGAAAAAGAGATAAAACCTCTTGTTTCGCAAATTTTATATCACGATAAAAATATGGGTAAAGGCGCGGCTTTAAGGACGGGGATAAAACAGGCAAGCGGCGATTTTGTTGTGATACAAGACGCGGATTTGGAATATGACCCGCAGGAATATCAAAAATTGCTCGCCCCGCTAATTGACGGCAAAGCTGATGTGGTTTATGGGTCAAGATTTATGGGAGAAGGCGCGCATAGAGTGGTGTATTTTTGGCATTTTGTGGGAAATAAATTCTTAACCACGCTCTCTAATAACTTTACCAATATAAATCTGACTGATATGGAAACTTGCTATAAAGTATTTAAAAGAGAAATTATACAGTCCATTGATATATGCGAAAACAGATTTGGTTTTGAGCCTGAAATCACGGCAAAAATCGCAAAGAAAAAATGCGCTATTTATGAAGTGGGCATATCTTATTCAGGCAGAACTTATGCCGAAGGCAAAAAAATCAATTACAAAGATGGATTTAGAGCCTTGTGGTGCATTTTGAAATACAATTTATTTAAAAAGGGTTAAAATGAAAACAGTGCTTATAACGGGAGCGGCGGGCTTTTTGGGTTCTCATCTGTGCGATAAAATGATTAAGGAAAATTATAAAGTTATATGTCTTGATAATTTTTATAGCGGCTCTTTTGACAATATAGCTCATCTAAAAAATAATGCTCAATTCCATTTTATAGAAGACGATGTCAGAAATCTGCGCAATATTAAAATAAACGAACAATTAGACTATATCCTCAATTTTGCTTGTCCCGCCCCGCCTCCCAAATATCAAAAAGACCCTGTTTTTACATTGGACACTTGCTATAAAGGCGCCAAAAATTGTCTTGAACTCGCCAAAGAGCGCGGCGCAATAGTTTTGCAGGCTTCCACAAGCGAAGTTTATGGCGACGCTTTAATACATCCGCAAAAAGAGGAATATTGGGGCAATGTAAATCCTATCGGCGCCCGCAGTTGTTATGACGAAGGCAAAAGAATAGCGGAAACTTTATTTTTTGATTACCGCCGCAAATACAATTTAAAAATCAAAGTGATTAGAATTTTTAACACTTATGGCGCAAGAATGTCCTTTGACGATGGGAGGGTAATATCAAATTTTATAGTAGCGGCTTTAAAAGGCGAGCCTATAACAATTTACGGCAGCGGAAAACAGACTCGCTCCTTTTGTTATGCCGACGATTTGATAGACGGCATATATAAAATGCTTTTAAGCAGAGACGATTTATATGGTCCTGTTAATTTAGGAACGACTTTTGAGTTTAGCGTATCAGAAATCGCTTCAAAAATAATAAAACTATGCTCTTCAAAATCAGAAATCATATACAAAGACCTGCCCGAAGACGACCCCAAACAGCGCAAACCAGATTTAAATCTCGCCCGCAAAGAATTAAATTATGTTCCCAAAATCACAATAGAAGAAGGGCTCGTCAAAACAATAGAATTTTTTAAAATAAAACTTCAAAATATATAGACGGCTGTAAGAAAAATCGTTCGTCGTTGTAAATACGCGCATAAAAACATATAATCCCGTCAATAAAAAACAAAAAAAGAGCGGAGTTTTCAATATAAAATGTCAAAAAAAGCATTCACTTTATCATTCGTTTTACTTATAGCGCTTGTTGCAATAGCTGTAACGCTTTACAAAATTCAAGATAATAAAAATTCGCCACTTGAACAGGTTTTAAACAAATCTAAAATCACTATAACCGCCCCGCCTTTTACAAGAAGTTTATCTAATGAAGAAAAACTCAAAAAAAATCCTAATGACAAAATAAAAGAAGTTCATTTTTATAAGTCCAAGTATAAAGACGCAAATTATACTTTGATTTTTGCGCAATATTTAAAAGAGCCTATATTAGACAGCGTCGCTAAGTCTATACAGCTCTCATTAAAAGACAATAATCTTATTTTGACATCTACAAAAAATAAAATAGACGGATTTGAAGGGATTTATTTGGAAGGCTCTTTTGAGAAAGATAATAAAAAATACGCTTTAAAAAACCAAGTTATAAAAGATAAACTCAATCTGTGGCAGGTTTTAGTTATATATCCTCAATCTGAAAAATCTGAAAAGAACGATATTCTATCCGACAAATACATATCTTCTATTGAAATAGAAAATCCAAACAATAAAACGGACGATGATGATGAGACAAATTAAAAATCCAAATATTGCTCAAACATTTGACCTCTATACCGATTGTATAAACTTCCCTTTAGACAGACCATGCCGCTATCAAAAAAACGATAATGTCCAATGCCGCGCCTGTCCTAATTACATTAAAATTTCAAGCAAAAATGCCGATAGCGCTGTGAGAATTTTGATTATAAAACTCGGCGCTATGGGAGATGTTTTAAGGACTACTTTTCTTTTACAGGGTTTAAAAGAATTATACCCTAAAAGCCGTATCGCTTGGCTTGTGTCGGGCAAAAACTCTCAAGTGTTAAACAATAATCCGCTCATAAACCAAATAATAATAAATGATGAAAAAGCCGCCGCTTTCTTGCTCGGAAATTTCTTTGATATAACTATCAATCTTGATTTGGCGCCTGAAAGCCTCGCCCTTGCTAAAATTGCAAATACTGATAAAATTCTCGGATTTTCTTTAAACAGCCGCAGAGAGATTGTCGCTTCAAACGATTATGCCGTTGAGTGGTTAAAAATGAGCGCCTATGATGTTTTAAAAAAAGCAAATACTCATACTTATCAATATTGGATGTCAAAAATAGTTGAATTGCCGAAAGATAATTATGAAATCATTGTTCCTTTGCAGGCGGATTTAGAGAAAAAGGCGCAAGATTTTTTGCGCAGCCTCAATATCAAAACAAATCAAAAAATAATCGGTATAAATCCCGGAGCCGGCGCAAGATGGCGTTTAAAAAAATGGACTACTGCGGGCTTTATAGAAATAGCAAAACATTTTTCAAATAAAGAATATGCTATTTTGCTGCTCGGCGGTAAAGACGATGAAAATGAAATAGAAAGAATTTTAAAAGAAAACATCAAAAATGTGTTCTCTACGGGGACAGACAATGCCATAGCGGACTTTTTCTCTTTAATAAATCTTTGCGATATTGTTTTATGCGGAGACACTATGGCAATGCATGCCGCAACGGGTCTTAAAAAAACTGTTTTTGCCTTATTTGGTCCGACTTCTTATGCTGAAATAGAACTTTACGGGCGCGGCAAAAAACTGTATTCGGATTTGGACTGTTTAGTGTGCTATAAACAGACCTGCGATAAAAGCCCGTCTTGTATGGATAAAATAGACGCGCAAACTGTGATAAAAACTATAGAGGAAACAATATAATGGACACAATAGCGATGCTGCCTACTTATAATGAAGCGGAAAATATAAAGCAAGTGATTGACGAAATTTTAAATTGCGGGCTTGATATTGAAGTTTTAGTAGTTGACGACATGTCTCCCGACGGCACTTATAAAATCGTTGAAAGTCTCTCTAAAAGCAATCCCAAAATCCATCTTTTGCTTAGAAAAGAAAAAAAAGGCAGAGGTTATGCGGGAATAGAAGGTTTTAAAAAGGCTGTTGAAATGGGCGCACAATACATAGTTGAGATGGACGCCGACGGGTCTCACAATCCCAAATATCTGCCGATTTTTAGAAAAGAGATTGAAAATTGCGGCGCCGTTATAGGCTCAAGATATGTCAAAGGCGGCAAAGACGAATCAAGAACGCTTTTGCGCAAAACAATCAGCGCCTTTTCAAGAATATATTTAGCGCTTGTAATGGGCGTAAAAATCAAAGACCCGACTTCGGGCTTTAGAATGTATAAGAAACAAACCTTAGAAAAATTTTTAGATAAGTTAAAAGCCTCAGACCCTTTTATAGTTGCGGAAGTGGTCTATTATCTAAAAAAATTCAAATGCCAAGTTAAAGAATGCCCCATAGAATTTATGCCGCGCATAGCGGGCAGTTCCAAATTGCGCCCTTTTACTCTCGTTAAATATCTTTTTAAAGTTTTAAAGTTGAGGATAGTGAATTTATGAACAATTACAAATTGTGGTTTTGGATAATCAATACAATCTCTTTTTTGTTAAGAATATCTTTTATAGGCAGGTTTGGACTCACTACTGACGAAGCTCATTATTGGGTTTATGGCAAATTTTTAAGCCTTTCCTATTATGACCATCCGCCTTTGATAGGATATCTCATAAAAGTTTCCACTTCAATTTTCGGCGATACGGCTTTTGCCGTGCGTTTTCCAGCCATTATAATTTTCTTTTTATCGGCTTGGATTTTTTATTTGTGCGCGCAAAAACTTTTTGACGAAAAGACGGCATTGGTCGGAGTAGTATTATTAAATGTCATGCCGATATTTTCAATCGCAGGCTCCGTTATGGCTATACCGGACTCTCCCCTTGCCCTCTTTTGGCTTTTATCTATGTATGTTTTTCTCGTCATACTTGAAAGCAAAAATGACAATTTATGGTATTTGCTCGGCATCACGACGGGTCTTGCTATGCTGTCAAAATATAATGCCGTGCTAATCCCTGTATCAATTTTTATATTCTTGCTGATTTCAAAAAAGAACAGATTTTGGTTTAAACATAAAGAGCCTTATTTCGCTTTAATCATAGCTTTTATTATTTTTTGTCCCGTCATTTTATGGAATATAGAAAACAATTGGGCATCTTTTGGTTTTCAATTAAAGCATGGTTTCGGCTCCGGCATTCCCAAATTATCTTTTATACATTTCTATCAAGCTATAGGCGGACAAGCGGGCTATTTGTCGCCTTTCATTTTCCCTTTTATCGTCTATGCGGCTTTTATAGCGGCAAAAAAAGCATTTAAAGAAAAAGACGAAATCTCTTTGATTGTTATTTGTTTTTCTATGCCGACGATTTTGTTATTTAATTGCGCCGCGCTTTTTAATGAGATTTTACCGCATTGGCCCGCTATGGGATATTTATCTCTTATTGCATTTGCCGCGCATTTGACCATACAAAAATGGGGAAATATAAAGTTTAGAATTTATACTATATCGGCTTGGTCTATCACGCTTATAATAATAGCTATAGCTATGGCGCATATAATGTATAAAGTGATACCGATAGAGAAATTCCTGCCGCAAAGCCAAGCTCAAAAGATAGCGCACGGCATAGAAGAAAGCGAAAGGATAGATATTTCAAATGATTTATACGGCTGGCAGGAAATTGGACAAGAGATTAAAAAAATCCTTGATACATATCCTCCAAAATCCAAACCTTTCATTTTTACGCATAAAAGTTATTTGGCGAGCCAATTGGCTTTTGCTTTGCCGGACGAAAGAGTGTTTTGCATAAGCAATAAACTTGACGCCTATGATTTATGGCAAAGAAATTTAGACCCGCTAAAAAACAAAAACGGACTTTTTATATCCAATGACTATTTTTACAGCAATCCGCAAGATTACAAAAACGCTTTTGACTCTTACGGCGCGCAGCAAGAAATTCCAATATATAGAAACGGCAAGAAAATCAAAAATTTCTTTGCGACTCTATGCAAAAAATTTGACCCGTCAAAATTGCAGGAAGGATATAGCGCCGATTATTTTCTTGGACAAAAAAATGAGCTTTTCTCAGAACTCGTCAAATACGACCATACTATTTTTAAATTCATAAATTATTTTCTGCACAATCCTATTATAAATTTCATAATGGTTCCGATATCATTTCTTGATTCAAGAGGGATAAATCTCTCTTTTTTTGCAATCTTAATTTTGTCATTAGCTTTTCTTTGGAACAATAAAAGAGAGAAGTTTTGGCTAAATCTTGCCATTTTTGCATGCGTCTTGATTGCGTCAACTCTTGCAACTTTGATGTTGAAAGACTATTTTGACCGTTCGCGCCCGCTTTCAGTCTTTGGCGATGAAAGCGTCAATTACTTTTACGAGAAAATATACAGCTCGTCCTTCCCATCGGGGCACACTCAAGCCGCTTTTGCCATGTGCGTCTATATGTATATGACTGTTTCAAAATTCCGCTGGTTATTTGTGATATTAGCCTTTTTTACAGGCTTTGAAAGAATATATGTGGGCAGCCACTTTCCCGCCGACGTATTTTGCGGCGCCCTAATAGGCGCGGTTTGCGCCTTCGCAATGCTGCAATTAGCCAAACGCTTTTCAAAAATCTAAAAACACAAAAAATCTATGGACATTTTAACTATATTATTATTGTCGCTAAGCGGTTTTTTTGCCGCTTTTATTGATTCTACAGTAGGCGGCGGCGGATTGATTTCCGTTCCCGCCCTCTTATCTTTGGGACTTCCCGTCAATTTTGCGCTCGGAACAAATAAGCTTGCCGCTTCTATGGGCTCTTTTATGAGCGTAGTCTCATTTTGGCGCGCGAAAAAAATCAATGTAAAAACTGTCGGCTATATGTTTCCTATATCTTTTCTCGGCTCTGCATTGGGCGCTTTTGTGGTATATCTTCTTCCAGAAACTTTTATGAAATATGCCATCGTGATTTTGCTGTCGGCAATAGCGGTCTACACTTTTGTAAAAAAAGATTTCGGAAAAAGCTCAGCAAAAAAAACAGGCTTTTTTGCTTTAACAATATCAATAATTATGGCTTGGTGTCTGGGCTTTTATGATGGATTTTTTGGTCCCGGAACCGGCTCTTTTTTAATTTTTGGATTTTTATTTTTAGGATATGATTTTGTCAGCGCGGCGGGCAATGCTAAAGTTCTAAATTTCGCAAGCGGAATAGGGGCTTTAATATCTTTTGCTATTTCAAATTCAATCATTTGGTCTTATGGCTTAATAATGGGCATATCAATGATTGCAGGCGCCTATTTCGGCTCCCGCGCCGCAATAAAAAAAGGAGTCTCATATATAAGACCCCTCTTTTTGATAGTGACTGTATTGCTAATATTGAAACAGATTTACAGCATTTTTTTATAGTATTGAGCCGTCTCCGCTTTTATTCAACAAAGATTTCTACGCGTCTGTTGGCTTGTCTGCCTTTGGGAGTTTTGTTGCTTTGGACGGGCATGTTGGAAGCAAATCCTATGAAATCTAATTTGCCGCTGGAAATGCCGTTTGATATCAATTCCATCATCACCGCTTTTGCTCTGTTTCTTGATAATGTCATATTGTTTGCCATCTTTCCTAAGGAATCTGTATGCCCTTCTATTGTGATTTTATTGTATTCCATTGTTTTCATCTTATCCGCCATCTTTCTTATTGACGCTTTGGCGGCAGGCGAAAGTTTGGAAGAACCGCTCTGAAATGTCGTCGCGCTCATTTTAAAAGACATCACCGCATTCTTTCTTCTCTCTTTGGCTTGCGCTAAATTAGGGGAAGACGCAAGAGGAGGCGCCTCTACAATAGGCTCCGGCTCCGGTTCGGAAGCAGGGGCGGACGCAGGCTCTATTACAGGTTCGGATTTCTGTTCCGGTTCGGGTTGCGGTTCGCCGCCTATTTTCATGCTTATTCCTATATTTGCATAATATCCAAAATAATCATTGTCGCCAAATCCCATCTGTCCCGTCAAATTCGTATAAGCGCTTAGGTCGGGATTAATCTCATACTCTACTCCCGCTGAAATTCCTGCTCCTAAGGGTCCCTCTCTTACTCCTTGTATCTTCATATCTCCTGCTTCAGGAGCTCTTTGAAAAGTTATTTCATTCTCAGGTATTTGTCCAGCCGCTAAATATGAACCGAATACTTTAACATAGGGATTCCATTGGTCAATCTTGGTTTTCCATAGCGAACCAAACAATATCTCAATTCTCAAATAATTCGCAGCGTCAACTAATAGATTGGCTTCGTCTCCGTTTTTTTCTTTTATTTCAGGGGACATAGCCACGCCGCCTCTTAACCCGATAAAAGGTTTTATCATGCCTTTTGATATGGGAATATTATATCCGCTCTCAAAACCAAATCTTGCGCTAAATGTATTAAATGACGATTCTGGATATAACCCGCCCGGATATATTCCTCTGTCTGCAAAACTGATTTCTCTCTTTACATCATAGGATTGCAGGGCTAAGGACACATTCCATTTAAAATCAAGTTTTGTCTCGGACAATAAGCCTGAATATACTCCTACTTCAATGTCTATTCCATTAGATCTGTCGGGTCCTTGCTTATATTTGTTTGAAGCATAACGGGCATATATTCCCAATATATCAGTATTGTTGGCATATATATCCCAACCTATTCTGCCGCCTTGCATATTATTGGAAAAATCTCCGTTTAAATTGCCGTCAGCTCCATAATAATTGCCTGCAAGATAATATTCGCCCCATATTCTGCTTTCGGCTTTCTCTTTGGGTCTCATCCTCGCATATAGGCTGTCTATCCCTACGCTTATCGCTCCGCTCTTTAATACATTCGGATAAAATGCTCCGCTCAATTGGTCATAAGCTTTTCTCACTTCGTCATATCTTTTTTCAAAAAACATATCCCCTATCATATTTGGGATATTTATCATTGAACTTTCCCAAAGCGAATCCTTATTAAATATCCCAGCAACTTCTTTTTGATTGTGAGTCTGCGCTATTTCTGTAAAATCTATTATCCCCTTAACTACTAACCACAATTCCTTAGATTCTTTATTGCTCTCCCATAATACTCTGCCGGCTCTGCCATATATTTCATCAATAAAGTTTCCTGCTATAGGGAAGTCAGATTTGGCTATCAACACTTTGTTTCCGACAGTAATAAATTGAGCGCCTCCCCATATATTTGTTTTGAGTATTTCCATAGTATTATTGATAGTAATAGTTCCAGCCGCATGTATATAGTCTGTCAAATGAGGATATCTAAAATTCAAATCCAAAGAATAGTCTCCCCCTATAAATGCGTCGCCGCTTATTTCTACTATATTTTGTTTATCGCTTTCGTCATAATTATTTAATAGAGATAGATTCCCATTTTCCGTAATATTCATAGAGCCTAAATTTGAATTACTCGTATTGATATGGAAAGTCCCTTCTTCAATTGTAAGCGCGCCGCTATAGTCTAAAACGCCTCCTATTGAAACTTCGCCTAATCCTGTCTTTATCATTATTGCGGCTCCTGCAGCGCTTTTTATTCCGCCGTCAAGCCTTATTGTCATTTTTTCTGAAGCGTTAAAAACCAAATCCATATTCGCTCCAAGATAGATATCATTGGCGCCGCCGCCTGCTGAATTGGCGCTAAATAAGACATTGGTCTTATCAGCCCTAATAGTCAAAGTAGAAATTTGCACGCCGCCTGCCGCATATATAGCTCCGCCCAAACCCGAAGATGAATTATTTGAAATTTGAGGATTTGTAAGAACTAAACTAGAACCTGCAATCCCGCCGTCAAAATATATCGCTCCTCCATCGCCGCCTGCCGTGTTATTTGTCAGCACAGCATCCCCTATATCAAAAACTGATATACCGCTCGTCCCGCCATCTATATATGCCGCTCCGCCTGAACTTAGCGCCGTATTTCCTGTAAATGTTAATTTATTGTTTAAATTTGACGAGTATATATTCCCGCCTTCTATATATAAAGCTCCTCCATTTTCCGCTATATTATTTCCAAAAACAATATTAACGCCGGTAAATACATTGGTTGAATCTTTAAAATAAGCAAACCCGCCTGAACTTGCAGCTGTGTTTTTTGAGAAATCTATTATCCCTTGATAATACACAGATATTGCGCTTGCGTATATCGCCCCGCCGCTTGCAAGAGCGATATTCCTTTGGAATTTTGACGCATTTGTAATATTGATTGTCCCCGTTGAAGCATATATCGCTCCGCCGAGACTTGATGTATTATCTAAGAATATCACATTGTTCAAATTGATATTATCATTAGCTGTCATTTTTATTGCCGCGCCGCCGTCAGCCCTATATGCGTCCCTTATTGTCACTCTATTGATATTAAATTTTGTCGCTACGTTTGAACTTAAATCAAATAATGAGCCTTGCGCCGTAACGCTGCTTCTTAACCGCGCTGATATTATTCTGCTTTCCGGATTCCCATTGCCTTCTATAGTGAAATTTCCGCCACCTGTATTTTTATTCTCATAACCGAAGGAATTTATAATATGATATTCCTCGTTTTCTAAAAAAACATAACTCCTATCGGCGCCGATGCTTATAGTGCTTATTCCTATACGAAAATCGCCGGTAGCATGCCTGAAATATAATAAATCATAATCATATAGCAAGCTTATAAATCTGTTTGTGGGTTCGCCTGTGCCGCCGTCAGAAGCGATAAAACTCAATAATGTAGCGCCTTCTGTATATGCGTATTGCGCTCCGCCGGCAAAAGCCAAATTGCTGCCTACTGAAAATACCTCAGAATAATAAGGTATAGTATCGTCTATGCTTAGATTTTCTCCTCGTATTAGATTTAATATAAATATTTGCTCTATATTAAATTCCGTCAAAACATCCGCCGCTTGCGATACAGTGAGTTTATCGCTTGTCATGGCAGAGGCTCCTATAAAATCAACTCCGAAACTTATGAATGCCGTATCGGCGCTGATTTTGCTTATATCAATATTTCTAACCTGAGCCAATGACGCCTTTACCGCAGGGTCGTCAGACAATGAAGTCATTGATAAAGCCAAAACAGAGTCTTTAAAATGTAAAGAAACTTTGGGGCTGTTTAAACCAACATGGGTAGTAGAACCGATATTAAGTTTAATGCCTTCAAATATCAATTTGTTTTTATCCGACCCGCCGCCCATCAACTGCACTCCCTGAAATTCATAAGGTTTGAAGTCTGCATTAGCGCTCTTATAAACTATTGTAGAGCCGTTTTGTAGACGAGTATTGTCATCAGTTATAATAGAACCATTGCCAGAGGCATAGTTTTCAACATAGCCGGAATTCAAATAGAGGTCTCCGTAATTTATTCCCGCTCCATAAGCTGTTATTGAACTGCCTTCCTCTATATGTATCTCTCCGCCAAAAATCTTCCCTGCGCTTTCTACTATAGTCAAGCCTTTATTCTGCTCATAATATCCGCCAAACATACTATTGTCCCCGCTTATACGCAAAATCCCTTCCCCATCTTTTGTTATTTTCCCATAATCAACTCCCCCATTGCTTATTACTGAACCTATATAAAAAGTTATCGTTGATAAATCGCTTGTTATAAACATCTCTGAATTAACATTGTCAAAAAATACGCTTGAGTCCTGCTCAAGAAGCGCGCCTGTCGTCAATTCTATAACAGAATTTGCAGTTTGCAAGAAAGTGTCTCCCTTTATATATGAGGCTCTTACTTTTACGCGGGAATTGGCGCCTATATTTATATTGCCGAAAAATTTATTTGAATCGGCGTTTATTTCAAGATTTCCGGCATTTGTTATATTGATTGTGCTCAAACTCAAAGCATTCCCAGCTATGCCGCTATTGGAAATGAGAATGCCACCGCTTATATAAAGTTGAGAATCGTTAAAATAAATATCATTGTATACGCCATTAGCCGTATTTGAACTAAATTCGGCATAGGAATTTATAAATTGCGCGCTGCTGCCGGAATTGAGAAATATAGCGCCGCCGTCATCTCCTGCGCTGTTTCCTATAAAAGCGATGGTTGAATTTTCAAATAATAGATTTGGCCCCACTCCTCCATTAACATAAATAGCGCCGCCTTCGGCAGCAGCGCTATTTGAGGAAAAACTGACAAGAGAATTTTCAAACGATGCGACTGAGTAGTTCGTAGAATAAATAGCGCCGCCGCTATTTGAAATCACGCTATTTTGAGTGAAATTAATACTGGAGTTTTTAAACGATAGGCTTGCATATTCAAAATAAATAGCGCCGCCGTAATTACTGGCGCTATTTCCCATCCAACTGACGCTTGAATTTTCAAACAATGTGTTATTTGACATAAGATAAATTGCGCCGCCATTATCTGCCGAGTTGCTGGAAAAACTGACGCTTGAATTCTTAAATAATACGCCATAGCCTTTACCATTAGATATCGCTCCTCCTAATCCGGGTCCGACGCCATAGTCACTGGCGCTATTTTCTATAAAATTGACTCTTGAATTTTCAAAGGACACCTCCGAGACTGTAAAAAGCGCGCCGCCTTCGGCGGCATTATTTCCTATAAAACCAATGTCTAAAAACTTTAGGGAACTGCTTTCTATGTATCCTATATAAATTGCGCCGCCTTTTCCAAGTCCGGCGCTATTTCCTATAAAACTGATACTTGAATTTTCAAGCGTCAGGGTTGTGTCGTCTGAGCCACCTTCAATATAAATACCGCCGCCGTTATCATAGTTGCCGCCGTTATTATTTCCTATAAAACTAATGCTTGAATTTTTAATTATTAGATTTGCGCCATTGCCCGCTAAAATTGCGCCGACGCCATTAGCAGTATTTGATGTAAAATTCACTATTGAATTTTCAAACGATAGAGTTGATATTGAAAAAACAATTGCGCTGCCACTAATGAAACTCACAATTGAATTGGTAAAAGTTATGGACGAATAATAATTATTTGAAATACCGCCGCCGCTAAACCTTGAGTTTATAAACGATATGTTTGAATTTTCAAACGATACAGATGAACTCAAAATATCAAAGGCAAAGTTTTCAAATCCTATATTTCCATAAAAAAACAATTGATGGGTATTAACATTAAAGCCATATCTACCAGAACCAGATGAGGTAACGCCAAGTAAATTTATAAAATTACTTCCACTCTCTCCCCTTATAGTCCCACTACTTGGCATCATATCTATATAATCGCCAGAAGTAGTTAAATTCATATCTAATTGCATATCAAAAACTGGACTTCCCGTAAATTCAGTGTAAAACTGATACCAATCTAAGGCAAAGACCTTTCTACCCCCTGAAGAGAGTAAAACAAATACAAAAAAATAAACAATGCATCTTGATAATTTCCCAAACCCTATCATAAAATTCCCCTATACAACTTTTTATTTTATTTGCCTGCTGCAACTATTATGATTTTATAAACTATTACATCAAAAAATTGTGAAAACATATTGCCCAGTTAGACGCGCGTGTAGCGCATCCCTATATTCTTTTTATTCCTCGTCCTCGTCGGGGAAGTTTATTAAGTCTATGGCTTTTAAGTTGTTGAC
>JAISKX010000177.1 GCA_031260765.1 Endomicrobium sp.
AAGCATTATTTTATCACTCTTATCATCTGTGTCAGATTTTTGTCAAGTGAGTTTTTTTGTCTCTACCGCCCTCGCGGGTATGAATTTAACTCTAAATATAATTGTTCGTGGGATTGAACTACGGATTGCATTTTGAACTCTTCTTTTATGGATGCTTGGGCTGCGGAGCCCATTTTTAGCCTTTGAGAATCATTTTTGAGCAGATAGAGAATTTTTTGGGCAGAGGCTTTGTAATCATAGGGAGGGATTAAAAATCCTGTCTCGGATTCAATTATTATCTCTTTGACGCCGTCAACGGCATTGGCTACTACAGGCTTTAAACAGCGCATTGCTTCTACAATGGTGCAGGGTAAGCCTTCCCAAAGAGATGTTAAAACAAAAATGTCGCTTGCATATAATAATTGTCTGATGTCTTTTCTCCAGCCTAAAAATAGGATTTTGTCTTTTATGTTTAAATTGTTTGCTAAGGTTTCTAATTGTTCTCTTTGTTCTCCGTCTCCTACTATGGCAAATAGGACATCGTCTTTTTCTTTTAAAACTTCTGCGGCGGCTTTGATGAAATCTGCTGTGTTTTTTTGAGGTTTGAATGGTCCTATGGTTAAAACAAGCTGGACGGATTTGCCGTCGGTTAAAGAGTTTTTAAATTCGGGAGAGGGGGCGTAATCTTGAAAGAAAATCTCGTCTATGCCGGCTCTTATTAGAACAAATTTGTCCTCTTTTGCAATATTGTATTTGACGCCTTTTTTTATATCTTCTCTTGCAACGGCAATCAATTTGTCCGTTATAATAGCGCAAAATTTTTCAATATAGACAAATATATATTTGACGAAAAATTTTTGAGTTTCATTAAAACCGTATCCGTGTATTGTGTGAATTATGCTTTTGACGCCTGCGAGTTTTGCGGCAATGCGTCCGATTATCCCCGCCTTTGAAGAATGCGTGTGGACAATATCAGGCTTTTCTTTTTTTAAAACTTTGTAGATTTGAATTAGGGCTAAAAAATCTTTGATGGGGGAAATCTCTCTGACGAGATTTTTGATTTGAATTGTTTTTAGATTTTGTTTTGCCTCGTCGTATAAAATGCCGCCGTCTCCGCAGATTAGGAAATCGTCAAACTTGGTTTTATCTATATTGCAAGCAGTATAAAGAGCGACTTTTTGAGCTCCGCCTAATTCTAATTTGGTGATGATATAACAGACTTTTAACATTTTAACCTCTGAGCGTCTAATATATTTTTTTCTATAAAAGAGTATTCCCAAGCGCCGTATCTGCCGATTGAAAAGATATTATTGGCTATTAAAAAGTCTTGTATTTTTTTTAAGGATTGCTCTCTATTTTTGTCAAAAATTACATAGGCATAGGGCATATCAACTATATTGAGAGCGGATATTTCGTCGTTTAGTCCTATAAAGCCGAGTTTTATAAGAGTTTCTACTACGGACTCTGCGCCCTCATAAATGCCGTTTGCAGAGGAGCACTCAATATAAAAACTATAAGAGTTTTGCGGAGCAAGAGAAAGATTGATATTTGAATATATGCCCACTCTGTAAAATGGAATTTTTTTAGATGGGATATAAATCCAGTGTTTGCCTTTTAAAAATTTAGGCAAACCCTTTTTGGATTTGACGCCGATATTTATGCAGCGGACGCTGTTGGAGTGAAGTTGAGACGCCGCTTTTTTGATTTCCGACGGGGCGTTTATTAGCTCTTTGACAAGTTCAACTATCGGCTGGGTGGATATGATTTTTGAATACTTATATGTTTTTTCGCCGCCGCTTGTAAAAAGCAATTTCTTTTTAACATCAATTTTTTCAACGGGAGCATTATAAACAGGGTTTGTTTTTTTTAATAAACCGTCTATCAATTTTTGAGCGCCGCCTGTCTTGGGATAATAAAAAACGCTGTTGTATCCATATTGAATTTTATTTTTTTTATAGGCGCTTTGCGCTATGGTTTGGGCGTCGGGTTTAGGGACAAAGGCGCCTGTCCACTCTGCCGTCAATTTTTTTAAATCCCAACTCCATAATTTTTCATTATAAGCCTGCATAAAATATTTGGTGATGCCTGAGCCGAACATCGCTTTAGACCAATCTATAAAAGACATTTTATTGTTTATCTCAATATTTTTTCTTTTGAGAATTCCATCAACGCATTCTTTTTTTGTTTTTTCGTCAAGATAATAGAGATTGGCTTGAAAAGGGAAAGGGATGAGTTTTGAACCGAAATAAATAGCCGTATTTCTTTTTATAGTATCAATGCCGCCGCATAATTTTTCAACAAGATTTTTTATTTTTGCATCTTTGATATGTATGAAATGACCTGAACAATCAAAAGTAAATCCATCCTCGTAAAATGAACGGCAAAGACCGCCTGCATAGGGTTTTGACTCTAAGACTGTATTGGGCTTATTTAAAAAATAAGAAGCGCAAAGACCGCTGATGCCTGCGCCGATTATTATGATTTTTTCTTTCATTACTCCACCTTGACTTGAGCAAGTTTAATGCTTGCCGCCCATAAGCATATAATTATTATCAACAATAAAAGTCCAGCGAAAATAACAGTCGCTTTGGTGAACAAATAAGCCGACGCGGAAAGAATGACGCATACTATATA
Source organism: Endomicrobium sp. (assembly GCA_031260765.1). GTDB lineage: Bacteria > Elusimicrobiota > Endomicrobiia > Endomicrobiales > Endomicrobiaceae > Parendomicrobium. The sequence continues at coordinate 2,614 of JAISKX010000177.1, forward strand.
AGTAATGATTAAGATTTTTTTTCTCGTCCAGCCCATTTTCTCAAGCCTTAAAGCGTAATGGTCTTTGCTGCCCAGAAGAGGAGATTTACCTTTGCGCATTCTAAACATACTGACAAGAAAAGTCTCATATATAGGAATAGCCAAAATAAAGAGAGGGGCAAAAACGCCAATTTCCGTCATTGAAGAATAAGAAGTTCCCAAAGATAAACAAGCCAAAACAAAACCTATAAACAAACTGCCTGCATCTCCGAGAAAAATCTTTTTTGATTTGGATAGATTATAAGGCATAAAACCAATGATGCCGCCGGCTAAAGCAAGAGCGCAAAAATTTACATAAATCATCTCCGTCGGCAAAGATATGACAAAAAAAGCCAAAGAAGCAATTAGAGCAATGCCGCTTGAAAGACCGTCCATAATATCAATGATATTTAAAGCGTTTGAAACGCCTGTTATCCAAATGACGCTTATAAGACAAGAAAGCCAATATATAGGAATGAAATTGATGCGTATATCAAAACCAAATACAGCTATAGAGGATGCGATAATCTGTATAATCAATTTGGATTTATAGCCAAGACCTGAAAATTTGACATCATCCACAAGACCCAAAAGAAACATAATCGCCGAGCCATAAATGATGCCGCGCAAACTTCTCAAAGTGCCGTCGGGAAAACTCGTAATAAGCCTTATGAAACATAAAGAAATTATCGCCGCGCCGGCAACAGCCGCGCCGCCAAGATAAGGAGTGCTGACTTTGTGCGTTTTTACAGCGGTAATAGGTCTATCCAAGATATTTAACTTTATAGCGATAAACCTAAAAATAGGCGTTCCCGCGACTGAAATAAGCAAGGCGGCAAGAAATGCCAAAAGGTAAGCGGTATTGAAATTCATTTTTTCTTTTCAACTCCTTTTTGTTTTAATTGACGGGGATTATATCATAAAAAATTTTCAAAATAGAAAACATTTGACAATAATTTAATAAATATAGAATAATCGGAAAAATTTTAAAAAGGAGTGGAAATGGAATCGTTAAATTGCGGCGCTCAAAGCGGTATCAAGTTGTATATAGTTCGGCATGGGAGGACTGTCTTTAATATAGAGGGCAAGACGCAAGGGTTTTCTGATTCGCCCTTAACTGACGAAGGGACAAAGCAGGCTATTCAAATTGGAAGAGGCTTGAGCGATATTGAGTTTATTAAAGCTTTTTCTGGAAATTTAGAGAGGCAAAAGTCCACGGCAAAATATATTTTGTCTCAAAACAAAAACAAAATTCCGCCCCTTACTGAATTATATGGTTTGCGGGAATGGAGTTTTGGAGGATTTGAAGGGAAACCTATCTTCAATATGTGGGAACCGATTTGCAAAAAACATAATGTGCCTATGGAAGAAATGAAAAAAAACTACAAAAAGTTGATTGAAATATTGGGATATAAAGAATTGGCGGATGAAATTTATGCAAATGACGCCGATAAAAAAGCGGAAAATTACGATACGATTTTTAAGAGGCTTAATGAAGCGATGGACGAGATTATAAAAGTTTCTTGCGAAGAATGCGCAAAATTAAAGAGCAATAGCGCGAATGTTTTGATTGTCTCATCGGGAATGATGATTACTACTATGCTCCATGTTTTCGGCAAAGAACAATACAAAGGAGAAATAATTACAAATTGCAGCGCGTCTATTTTAAAATACAAAGATGGAAAATTTGATTTGGAAGCCGCCGGGGATTTGAGTTTTTTAGAACGGGGGGCTTTCTAAAAACTCATTTTAACGCTCTCCGTTGCGGGCTTGACCCGCAATGACGACAAAGGCTGTTTTCAGATAAGTCCAGTAGGTTATTTTTCCTTTTTGCCGGAAGTTTTAGTTTTCATTGATTTTAAATCAAGCATTTTATCTCTTAGAACTGCCGCCGTCTCAAAATCCAAATTGTCGGCGGCTTTTTTCATGTCTTCTTCAATCTTATTTATTATAGTATTGATGTTTTTTGGAGTAATTTTATAGTTTTGCTGTTCTTCCGATACCATTCTTTGCGCATTTTCTTTCCTTGATAAGTTTTGGAATTCATCAAGTTCCTCTACGGCTTTTATAATTGATTTGGGCGTTATATTGTTATCTTGATTGTATTTAATTTGTTTGTTTCTGCGGCGGCTCATCTCTTGCAAAGCGCGCTGCATTGAGCCTGTCATAGCGTCTGCATAAAAAATTACTCTTCCATCAATATTTCTCGCCGCCCTGCCGCAAATCTGTATGAGAGTGTTTTCCGAACGCAAAAAACCTTCTTTGTCGGCGTCTAAAACTACCACCAAAGAAACTTCGGGCAGGTCAAGCCCTTCTCTTAAAAGATTTATTCCAACTAAAACATCAAATTCTCCAAGACGCAAATTTTTTAAAATTTCTATTCTGGTAAGAGTATCTATCTCCGAATGGAGATATTCTACGCGAAAACCCTTTTCTTTTAGGAAAGCGGCTAAATCTTCCGACATTTTTTTAGTGAGAGTTGTAATAAGAGTTCTTTGTTTTCTGGCTGTAGTCTTTTGGATTTCTTGCATTAAATCTTGTATCTGTCCGTCGATTGGGCGGATGATTACTTCCGGGTCAATTAAACCTGTCGGGCGGATGATTAAATCCACTATGTTTTTTTTACTGCGGTCAAGTTCATATTGCCCCGGCGTGGCTGAAACCATCATAAATTTCTTAATTAATTTTTCGAATTCTGGAAATCTTAAAGGTCTATTGTCTAATGCAGACGGCAATCTGAAACCGAAATCAATCAAAGTTTGTTTTCTGCTTCTGTCGCCTTCATACATTCCTCGAATTTGAGGAAGGGATATGTGGGATTCGTCTGCGATTAAAAGAAAATCGCTGTTTTCTTGGCAGAAATAATCAATTAAAGTAGACGGGCGGGTTCCAGAAGGATTGCCTGCAAGATGGCGCGAATAATTTTCTATGCCATGGCACATTCCCGTCTCGGAAAGCATTTCCATATCATAGCGAGTCCTTTGCTCTAATCTCTGAGCTTCAAGAAGTTTGTTTTGAGATTTTAACAGAGCCGTTCTCTCCGCCAATTCCTCTTTGATTGTTTTTAGAGCAGTGTTGACGCTGTCTTGTCCTGTTACAAAAATTTTTGCAGGGTAGATATAGGATTTTTCTTTTTGAGATAGAATTTCTCCTGTGAGAGGATTGAATTCTTTTATAGTTTCAACAGCATCTCCAAAAAATTCTATTCTGACGGCAGTTTCAAGATAAGCGGGGAAAATTTCCACAGTGTCGCCTTTTATTCTGAATTTGCCTCTGATAAATTCCACTTCATTGCGCTCGTATTGAGAAGCGATAAGCTCGCGGGCAAGAGAGCGAATGGATTTATCTTGACC
>JAISKX010000223.1 GCA_031260765.1 Endomicrobium sp.
ATCAAAATCGGACGGCAGGCAAGAGTAACGCAGGATTTTATGATAATAGCAAGAATTGAATCTTTGATTTTAGAGCAAGGTTTAGAAGATTCCGTAAAAAGAGCGCAAGGTTATCTTGAAGCGGGCGCTGACGGCATAATGATACATTCCAGAAAGAAAGAGCCGACGGAAATTTTTGATTTTTGCGCTCAATATAAAAAGTTTTCAAATGGAAAAACTTTGGTAGTCGTCCCGACTTCTTATAATCAGGTTTATGAAGACGAACTTGCAAAGGCAGGCGTTAATATCGTGATTTATGCCAATCAATTATTAAGAAGCGCATATCCTGCAATGCTAAATACCGCTAAAACTATTTTGAAAAATAAGCGCACAAAAGAAGCCGATGAAAGTTGTATGAGCATAAAAGAAATTCTAAACATAATACCCGGAACTAATGAATGACAAAAGATTACGGCAATATCCAAGATTTGAAATTTTATATTAATGAATTTAAGCCCCAAAATGTTCTTTTAATACATGGAAAAACAAGTTATGAAAAGTGCGGAGCAAAAGAGGTTATTGCGCCGTATTTAATGGGATTAAATATATTTGAATGGAGCGATTTCAAAAATAATCCTCAGTATTTGGATATGTTAAAAGGCGCGTCTCTTGTCAAGCAAAAACAAATTGATTTAATCATTGCAATCGGCGGCGGTTCTGTGATAGATATGGGTAAGATATTAAGTGTTTTTGAAAGAGAAAAAGAAATCCCGATGATTGCCATACCGACAACTGCTGGAACAGGCAGCGAGGCGACTCAATTTGCAGTTCTTTGGAAAGACGGACAGAAAACTTCTATAGACGATGTAAAACTTTTGCCCAAACGGGTAATTTTAGAGCCGCAATTTCTAAAAAAACAATCTGAACAATCGGCGTCGTCTCCTTTGATGGACGCTTTGGCGCAAGGTATAGAGTCTTATTGGAGCATAAATTCCACAGATGAATCTAAAGATTATGCAAAAAAGGCGCTTTATTTAATAATTCCAACAATAAAGAGCGGCAAATTATCAGATGAGGATTATTGGGCAAGAATGCAAGGCGCATATTATGCAGGCAAAGCAATCAATATAACAAGAACAACGGCGGCGCATTCTGTTTCCTATGCTTTTACCGCATATAAAGGCATACCGCATGGTCAGGCTGTGATGCTTACTCTACCGCAATTTTTAAAATTTAACAGCGAAGTAATAGATAGCGATTGTTTAGACAAACGCGGTTTTGAATATGTGAGAAAGACAATAAATGAAATAGTAAAGATATTTGATTGTATAAGTATTAACGAGACTGTTGAAAAATTGCAAGGTTTTATGAATATATTGGGATTAGAGCGCAAATTAAAAAATCTCGGCTTTAACAATGAAAAAGATTTTCAATACATTATAGACAATGGCTTTAATCCCCAAAGAGTAAAGAACAACCCAAGACTGCTGACAAAAGAAGCATTGAATAATACACTTGAAAGTATAAGGAACTAAAAATGATAAATACAGAAAAATTCGCGCAACTTTTAACAGAAAAATTTGATTTTTTTACAGGGGTGCCGGATTCCCTATTGAAATCTTTATGCGCTTATTTTACCGCCAAGTTATCAAAAGACAAGCACATAATCGCCGTAAATGAAGGCAATGCAATCGCTCTTGCGGCGGGGCATTTTTTAGCAAGCGGCAAACCCGCTCTTGTTTATATGCAAAATTCAGGTATGGGCAATGCCTTAAATCCGCTAATCTCTTTAAATAACCCGAAAGTTTATAGCATTCCCGTTTTGCTTTTAATAGGTTGGCGCGGCGAGCCGAATGTCAAAGACGAGCCTCAACATATCAAACAAGGCGAAATCACTACGAATTTGTTAGAATGCGTCGGCATCAAATATGAGATTCTATCAGACAATTTTGATACAGCGTTTCGGCAATTGGAAAATGCCCAACAATATTTATTAAAAAAATCAGTCCCTTATGCTTTTGTTATAAAAAAAGATTCATTTGCTCAATATAAAATGTCGCAAGCGGCAGACATAAGCGAAATACCCCGCGAACAAGCGATTGAGAAAATAGTAGAGAATGCAAAAGACTCTGTTTTTGTATCAACTACAGGAATGATTTCAAGAGAATTATTTGAGATAAGAGAGCGCAATAAACAATCTCACAAACAAGATTTTTTGACAGTCGGCTCTATGGGACATAGTTCTTCAATAGCATTAGGCATTGCTCTTGGAAAGGAAGATAAACGAGTAATTTGTTTAGACGGCGACGGCGCGGCTCTTATGCACTTGGGAGCGCTTACTATTATTGCAGACAGACAGCCTAAAAACTTTGTCCATATAGTATTAAACAATGCCGCCCACGATTCAGTAGGCGGACAACCCACAGTTGCTTTAAACGCTAATCTATTCAAAATAGCAAAGTCAATAGGCTATAGGACTGCAATTCGCATAAACAATATAGAAGAACTCAATAAAATTGGAAAATATCTAAATTCTGAAAGCCCTGTTTTCATAGAAATTTTAGTAAAAAAAGGCGCAAGAAAAGATTTAGGCAGACCCAATCAAAGCCCGATAGAATGTAAAATAAATTTTATGGAAAATCTAAAATAAATTGTAGGGGCAAATAATCATTTGCCCTATAAGGAGAAAAAAATGAAAAGAATATGGCAAGTTTTAAATGAAAATTGGTTTGAGATTATCGTAAATAAGTGGAGAGAGATACCGTCTGTCTATAAAAAGTCATTTTTAATTGTGTTCGTCGGCGTGAATATTGCTTTTGCTTTTGACACTATTTCTTTTATTATCGGAGATCATGATTGGACAAGATTAATAAAAAGCATCGGGATACACTCTGTTGGAAGCGGACGGTTTTCAATACTTTATGTTAATTATCTTTTGACTGGGAATAATATTTTGCCTATTCTTACCAATATATATGCTTTTTTTATTTTTTCTTTATCATCGGTTTTGTTATGTATTTAATGGAAAGTTCCAAAAACTCTTTTTGCATTTTCCGCCATAGGATTGTTATTAGTTATACAACCTTATTCGCTATTGAGTTTATGGTATTCTGCTGAAACAATAGGAGATTTTTCAGCTATATTGTTTGTGATAATATCTTTTATGCTTTCAGAAAGAGCATTTTGCGAAAATAAATTTCCAATTAAAATGTTGTATATTTTTATTTCTGTTATTTTAACTATTCTTGCGTTTGGAACATATCAGCCTATTGTCAATACAATTGTCGTGGTTTTACTTGCAAGAATAATAATAGATTTGTTTTTGGATTGTGATGGTTCTTTTAAATCCTTTAAGGCGTTATTTTTAAAACATAAATATGTTTTTTTATCTTTAATACTCGGCGGTATCGCTTATCTCGGCATACTGAAATCTTTTGTCCCAGAAGGAAGACTTGATAGACTTCAGATAATTACGCTAAAAGATTTTATTCCTCGTGTGGTTAAAGTTATTGATACTGCTTTTACAACATTTTGGCAATACAATGTCGCGTTTTTCCCTTCACATTTAATTAAATTGTTTGCAGTTGTTTTTTTATGCGGCGCAGTAATAATTGTTTTAAATATATTGTTTGACGATAGGTCTAATAACTCAATTAAAATTCCGCTTAAGCAAAAAATTGTCAAGTCAACGCTTTTTGTTTTTCTGACTGCTATGCTCATTATATGTGCAAAATCAGCGGCATTTATGTCTAATAGCGGTTTGCCGCTAATACAACCGCATATTATCTTTTTTGGAGATGCCTTTTTGCATATTTTTCCAATTGCTTTGATTTTTATACAAAGGTTTCGTCCGCCAAAAAATCTAATGATTATTATTTGTATGGTTTTAATAAATATGTGTTTAATTCAAGACGCATTGGCTTTAAAAGCATGGAGATTTGGTTTTGAGGCTGAAAAAATGTTGTGGAATAGAATTATGGCAAGAATAGAATAAAATCCTGCATTTTTAAAAAATAAAAAATATGAGATTATTACTATCGGACAATTTCCATCATACAGACCGTATTATTATGAAAGAAGCGATAAAGTAGAAAAGATAAACAATATATTGCATAGGGGTTATGCTGCAATTAAGCATCAAGAGGCATTTGGATTTTTCTTTCCTGAATTTATGCCTACACCTAGATATAGAATTGCGAATCGTATCTTAACGTATCTTTCAAGGGGATATGGTAATAAAAATTATAAATTAGCATTAGAATTCATCGAATATATGAAAGAAGAAATCAATGTTGCGCAAGGTTGGCCGTCTCCCAATTCAATATTTATAAAAGATGATGTTATTATGATAGTTTTTGACTCACAACTATTGGATACAATTAAAAAACTTACCAATGACAATGGTAATAATAAAGAGACAATTAGAGATTATAAAAAATTAAGAAGATTATTGAGGTGAAAATGAAAAAAATATGCGAAATTCTCAATTTGGATTGGTTTGAAATTATTGCGGATAAATGGAAAGAAATCCCATCTGTCTATAAGAAATCTTTTTTAATTATATTTATAGGGATAAATATTGCTTTTGCTTTCCATACTTTTTCCTTTTTTCATGGTTATCTTGATTGGGGAAGATCGATGAAAGGCATTAACATCAACGAAGCTCTCTTTGCTGGACGATTTTCAATGCATTATGTTGATTGGGTTCTTAAAGGTAATAATATTTTACCTATTCTCGGTAATATGTATCTTTTTTTAATTGTATC
>JAISKX010000199.1 GCA_031260765.1 Endomicrobium sp.
TCGGACAAAGATATACATAAAACATTTGTTGGCGGCGCTCAAATCTATGGGACGCTCAGCATTGCAAGCGATTTTATAAGCAATAATAGCGATATGATAATCGCCTCCACCAACAATGCAATAGGAGCCGAAGGCAAAATAATAATAGGAGCTGCAAGTCATCTAATTATAGACGCCGATAGAATCAATACCATAGGTAATTCAATAATGACAATATTAGAAGCAAAAGAAATATCAGGCACATTTAATCTCAATCCGACAAATATAAATACAATTGATTATAGCCTCGCATATTATCCCGATAGAGTTGATTTGATTATAAGAAGATGGTCTGATTTTGCCGAAATGAACGGGCTGTCAAAAAATCAAAAAGATATGGCTATTCTTTTAGACGAAATATCTAAAGACTATGTGAGCGTTAAAAGAGAAACTCTCGACGCTGTCTCAGACATATATCTTCTTGATTCAAAACAAGCAAAATTAAAATACATGGACAATCTCAGCGGCGTATTTATAGCCAATGTTTTAAGCGCCTCTCTTAACTATGACGATATAGGCAAAGTCTATAATAGATTAAATAGGAATGCATTGTCGGAGGAGTCAAAACAGTTATGGTTTCAAACCGGTATTTCAGGCAGAAATTCTAATAGTGATGAAAATTGCTCAGAAGATTTCAGCGTGCAGGAGTATTCTATCACGGCAGGTCTTGATATTCTCAAAAATGACAATTTAATATTTGGGGCATATTTGCAATATGGCAATCAAAATTTCAAACAAGAGGAGAGCCGCGGCGGCTTAAATAATTATGAAATGGGAATATACGCGATGAAAAGATATGCTTTAAACATTAGCGATATATTTATAAAAGGAAATATAAGTTTAGGTTTTCAAAATTACTCATTGCATAGAGATATAAGCCTCCCAAACAAAAACTATAATGCAGACAGTTCATTTAATACAAATGCTATTCAAGCCGCTCTGCAAGGAGAATACGGATACAATAAATTCATTTCATTTTTTGCAGGATTCAATTCCGCTGTTTTAACAAATCCTAATATAGAAGAAGAGAACGGCGGCATTGTGGGATTAAAAATAAAAGACGGCTCCAATGCAAGAATCAGCGGACTTTTCGGAATTGATATGGAAGGCAAATACAAAAAATTGGATTGGGCGGTTAAAATCTACGGAAAACAAATTCTATACGGCGCAGAAAGCAAAATAACAATCAATTTTTTAGAGTCTGACATAGGACAAAAAGCTGAAATATCATCTATAAAAGAAGGATTTTCCGGCGGCATAAGCGGCAATATAGAATATCCTCTGTCAGATTCTGTATCGCTATCAGGCGGCAATTCATTAAATATAGGCGAAACGATATTGGCTTATTCTTTCAATTTAAACCTCAATTATAAAATCCCCATACAAAAAAATTCTGAAGATATAGAGATTGAAGAAAAACTAAAACAAGCGCAATATATGGCTGATAATAAAATGTATTTAAAAGCAAATGATTTGCTTTTAGAACTCCTATCGCAAGATGCTGACTTACTCAAAGCTCAAGGATTACAGCAAAAAATAAACGCCAATATGGACAATTATTTAAGCAGTCAAAATCTTGAAGACACATTATATGCCAAAGCATTTTTCTCTTATTATGACAAAGAATATTCTGAGGCTTGCGAGCAATGGTATAAATATATTCAATACAAAAATGATAATGAAGAAGTTATATCCTATTACAATAAAACTATGGATGCATTCAAAAAAAATGAGGACTCATATAACAGAGAAGAAGATTCGGCAAAAGCAGAGAGAATGTTTAAAAACGGCATTGCAAAATTCAATAAAGCATTATGGCTTGCCTGTATAAAAGATATGGAAAAATTACAGACTTTTGCCCGAAGCGCAAAACTTGATAATGCCTCCGAATACAATAAAAAGACTAAAGATTATATAGAAACCTGCATCAAACGGCTCTCGGCAAATATGCAAGAAGAGCAAGGACAGGAAAAAGAAATGGTAATAGACGAACAAACCGCTGAAGAAAAATATCAAGCAGGCTTAACGCTATACAGCGAAGGCAAATATTTTGAAGCTCAAAGAATGTGGGAATTATCTCTCAGATTAATTCCCTATCACAAAAAAGCCAAACTCGCAATTATAAACCTAAAAAACTCCGGACATATTTCAAAATAGCAAACGCAGTCTCTGCCCCCCTTGCGGGGGAAGTCCTGAAAGGGAAGGGGGGTGGGCGAAGCCGCCTTTGCCTTTGTCGTTTGTTTTTTGCCTTTTGTTGTTTTTACGCCTTAGATTGCACTCTGCGCCGCCATCTTTTACCGCTTCGCGATTTGCGCTCTGCGCACCCCCCTTTCCCGCTTCGCGGGACTTCCCCCGCAAGGGAGGGCAGATAACTACAACGGCATAAAAGGCTTCTCGCAAAGAGCGCAAAACGACAAGACTTTGTATTTATATGCCTTTGTCCTTGTCGTTTTGCGCTCCTTGCGTGGTCTTTGTCTTTGTCGTTAGAAAAAATAGCGTCCCTTGCGAGAAGCCGTTGCCTTTGTCTTTGCCGTTGCCGTTGTCGTTAAAACTTAAATCCTGCTCCTACATTTGCTTGATAGCCGAAAGTGTCTGCGCCTACATTTATTCCTGCATTTATGAATATGTCCATCGCTTTGCTTATTGCATATCCTAAGCCTACCCCTATGTCAAATGTCAAAGCTGTCTCTTCGGTCGAATTGAATTTTGTTTCACTTGTCCCATTGTTTGCAGTATATTCTTTTTTCGCGCCTGCCGCTAAGATATTGGCATTGAGTTTGGCATACCAAGAAAAATCTGCTCCGTCTTGCCCTATCTTTGCGCCTAATAATGTCTCTACCCTAATATAATTATCTGCGTCTATCGTTGCGCTTACTGCGCCATTCTTTTTCTCTTCTATTTTGCTGTTTTGCACAAAACCGCTTTGTATGCCTATAAAGGGTTTAAATATTCCCATATTGTATTGCGCTTCAACATTAAGCCTTATGCTAAAAGCGTCAAAATCAGCTTTTGAACTGTCTGCGCTTTTTGCGCTGATATTTTGAAATCCTGCGCTAAGAGCAGTCTTGAAATCAAGCGCTTTTCCCAAAAAGCCCCAATATGTCCCAATTTCTATATCGCTTGCATCGGCTTTGTCTGCGGCTTGTTTGAAACTCTTGCCATTGTATCCTATGAATAATCCCCCTTTGACGCTGTCGGAATTATATACTTTTACGCCAGCTTGAACCCCGTATCCATCGGATTTAAAATCGCCATTATCTTCATCCTTTATTGTCTTACCATTCACCCCTCCGCTTACCCAAACATTTCTATCTATGTTTTCAAAAATATTCGTATCATTGCTTATAGCTCCAAATTTAAGAGTATTTGCGATAAATGCCGCATTTAATCCATTTAAGCTGCCGCTTATTCCTAAAATATAGGCATATATCCCCGCTAAACTTAAATTAGCGGCATAAGCTGTTCTTGGAGGAGCAAGAATTCCTGCTGATACTTGTGATAGGTAATAGCTGATTGTTTGTCCATTGTATGTATAAGTTCTGGTTGATGTATCAACATTGCCGGCTATAGCTCCTCTTGTTTGAACTAAAGCAATAGGCGTTCCTAAGCTCAATCCTTGTGTAAAAGGAACTATATTAAACACTGTATCAACATTTACAATTACTGTATGCGTAGCAAAAATAATATCTGCCGCATTATTGTTTAAACCAAATTCCAATGTCCCATATAATTCAGCCTTATCAACATAAGCAGTATGAGTGCTTCCGTCTGCGCTGGAATATTGAGCATTGACATTTACTATCAATGTGCTGATATGGACAGTAGCCGCGGCGACTTTTACAGCGCCGCCCTGTATATTGAATTCGCCTTTATATTCCACAACTGCGTCTTGCCCAATCTTTACTTCTTGATTGCCATTCTTTTCCAATTTCGCGCCGACATCCCCTTTTATTGCACTATTTAGGTTTATGGAATTATTTGTGGCTTGCAAATTAACTTTTCCAGACACAATATTTATATCAGCAGTATTATTATTAAATACAACTTCTTTTTTATCGCTGTTGACAATAATTGTTGCCCCAGCATTATTTACTTTTATTGCGCTGTCTGTAAAACTGCTGAAATTTATATCGTCAAATTCCAATTCTATTGAACTGTTTATTTCAAACCCAGCTACTGTATTGCCGCCGTCAAAGGTATATCCATTGCCGTAAAGCAAACCGCTCTCGGAAAACGAAACAGAAGAAGGAAGAGATACATAAGAGGATAACTCAACTACAAAATTTGGATTTGTTATCTCTGTATTCAATTCGGATTCATTGTTAACATTATTTGCAGGTTTAGAAGAAAGCCAAATATGCGTAGCGTCGCTGCTCAATTGATATTTTATATTCTGATAGTAAGGGAGACCTGATATATTGTTTGAAGCCTCAAATAGATATTTAATGCTATCAATAACTCCAAAGATATTTACCGTCAAAGAGCTGCCGCCGCCGAAATATATATAGTTTGCGCTAAACTTATCAATTTCATTGTTTTCAAAATCAGCATCCATTAAAACTTCTCCATTAATCAGTATATACGAAGCCTGAATGTTTTGTTTTCCATTGCTGCTGATATCCAATGTAGCCGTTGCCAATAATGTAAGCGTTGAAATAGTCATATTGACATTGCTTTT
>JAISKX010000111.1 GCA_031260765.1 Endomicrobium sp.
TGCGTTCTTTGCGAGAAGCCGTTTGTTGTTGCCGTTGATGTTCTTGTCAGTTTGACTTATATAGGGAAAATCGCTATACTTGCCCATATCAAAATATAGTTGGGGGGTGGAAATTTTTAAGGCTGACACTCATAATAATGAATGTCGGCATTTTTTATGTTAATTCTGTAGGCGCTGCGGACGCTGTAATTAAACTCAAAAAGGAGATAATACATGCAACAAACAGGAATAGTTTGCACTTTAGGTCCTTCAACCAATTCTTTGCAAACTTTAAAGAAAATGGCGGAAGCCGGAATGACAGTCGTGCGGCTCAATTTTTCGCACGGGACTTATGAAGAGTATGAAAAAACTTTTAAACTCATAAATGCTTTAAACAAAGGGCGCAAAGAAAAAATCAAAGTCCTTGCCGACCTTGAAGGGCACAGAATAAGATTGGGGAAATTTAAAAACGATAAAATCGCCCTTAAAAAATATCAAAAACTGATTCTTACAAATAAAAAAGTTTCAAGCGACAATAAGAGTATTTATATAGATTACAAGGATTCTTTTACTGCAATCAAAAGAGGTATGGATATTTTTATAGACGACGGCAATTTGCATTTAAAAGTTGTCTCTTCAAAAAAAGACGAATTGACAGCTGAAGTCGGCATGGATTATATTTTAAAGTCTCACAAAGGCGTAAATATCCCGCAAGCTAAATTGGTTTTTGCTCCTATGGAAACAAAAGACCGCGACAATATGCTTTTTGCTTTAAAGCATAATGTTGATTTTGTAGCCAATTCTTTTGTCAGAAACGCTCAGGATATGTTTCCTCTCGCTGAAATTTTAAGGGAGCAGGGCAATACAAAATGCAAACTCGTGGCGAAAATAGAAGACAGAAGCGGCATAGACAATCTGCCCGGTATTCTTGATGTCACCGACGGCGTGATGGTGGCAAGAGGGGATATGGGCATATCCATACCTATTTGGACTGTGCCTGTCGTTCAAAAATATATCATCAGAAAATGTCGTTCAAGAAATATATTTGTGATTACAGCCACTCAAATGCTTGAAAGTATGACTGAAAATCCTATCCCCACAAGAGCGGAAGTAAGCGATGTGGCAAATGCTATTATAGACGGGTCAAATTTCATAATGCTTTCAGCAGAAACCGCCGTAGGCAAATATCCTATAAAGACTGTAAAGACTATGAGAAATATAGCCAAATTTACAGAACAAAATATATATAGACTTCCGTCAATAAGATAGGAATCAAAATTATCATGAAACAATCGCACAAACTTCCCGCCGTTTTAGCGCTTTTATTTATTTTAATTTTTGCTTGCGCGGCGGGATATTATTTTTCAAGAAGTTTCGCATTGATGAGTTTTTCCCTTTTTGTTTTCGCTTGCGCCTTAGATATTCTTATATATTTCACAAAAGAATTTGATTTGAATATATCGCCGACTGCCGCAATAGATTTCAAAAAAGCCCAATTAAGAGCGGTGATTTTAAACAGCGTGGCGGCGATTTTTTTCTCAATCATAATAATCACAAAACTCTTAAACAAATTGAACGCCGAATATTTTTTCAATGCTATTCTGTCGGCAAAATTCGCGATAGGCGCAACCATAACATTTTTAATTTGCGCGGCTATTTTAAGAAAAAGTTATAGGGATCATTTTTACAAATGCTTAGTTTATGCCGTCATATCTTTTCTTATCGCGGCAAATGCAATAATAATTTATAAAATGCAAAATTTTGTTTGGGATTTATATATATCCTTTTTCATATCGGCTCTGATTTTTGCTCAAACGGCGTTTTCAATAATAAAATCCATAGGAGACAAATCTAAATGACAATAATATATTCAATTATCGCCGCTCTATCTTCAATTCTGGGCGCTTTGCTTGTTTTAAAGTTTCACCATTGGGCTGAAAAAAACTCTTTGTTTTTAATAAATTTTGCCGCCGGCGTTATGATTGCTCTCGCTTTTATACACTTAATTCCAGAGGGCATAGAAGCAAATAAAGACGCTCCTTTTTATGTATTGGTCGGTTTTATCATTATGTTTTTTTTGCAATTTGTCTTATTGTTTCACCCTTGCCACGACGGCGAATGCGCTAAACATACAGGCGCTTTTTCCACAGTCGGCTTATCATTGCACTCTTTTATAGACGGGCTTGTGATAGCCGTAGGATTTTTGGCAAACTCTCAATTGGGCATTCTTACCACTTTAGCTATTTTGCTGCACAAATTGCCGGACGGAATTACAATATCTGCGATTTTAATTCATCTGCGCCATTCAAAAAAGAAAGTCATCTTGATTTCAACTCTCACAGCCTCTTTTACCCCAATAGGAGCGCTTACAGGCATGTTATTATTTGATTCAATCACTCAATCGCTGCTCGGTATTTTGCTTGCCGTCACAGCCGGGACATTTATATTTTTATCAGCCGCCGACCTAATCCCGCAAACCCACAAATCCTCAAACCGCAAAGTCCCCCTAATGTTCTTTGCAGGAATAGTTGCAGTGATGTTAATAGAATTGCTATTTGATATTGGTTAGAGGGGCTAATGGGAACTGCCGTTCTTCATTCCGGTATTATCAAAACAAATCTTTTTGAAGGCTTTTTGGCGTTTTGACGCCGAGATGTTTGTATCCTTCTTCTGTCACAACTCTGCCGCGGGGGGTGCGGGCTATAAAGCCTGATTGGATTAGATATGGCTCATAAACATCTGTTATTGTGTCGGCTTCTTCTGAGATGGCGACCGCCAAAGTTTCTACGCCTACGGGACCGCCGCTGAATTT
>JAISKX010000162.1 GCA_031260765.1 Endomicrobium sp.
ATTGTCGCAAATATCGCAGACAGAATAGCCATAATGTATGCGGGCAAAATTGTAGAAACCGGCTTATGCGATGAGATTTTTTATGAGCCGCGCCATCCTTATACTTGGGGTCTTCTTGACTGCGCGCCGGACATAAACGCTAAGGCAGGCGCGCCTCTCTTTAATATAGCGGGCAATCCGCCGAATTTAATTTTTGAGGTTAAGGGCGACGCTTTTGCTCCGAGAAATAAGTGGGCTTTGGAGATTGATTTTGAAAAAGAGCCGCCGATGTTTGAAATAAGCCCCACACATTATGCCGCCACTTGGCTTTTAGACCCCCGCGCGCCGAAAGCGGAGAGAGATAGGAGAACAAATTGAAAACCACCCTCACCCTACCCTCTCCCCTCAAGGGAGAGGAAACAGAGACAATTTTGTCAGTGCGAAATTT
Source organism: Endomicrobium sp. (assembly GCA_031260765.1). Classification (GTDB taxonomy): domain Bacteria; phylum Elusimicrobiota; class Endomicrobiia; order Endomicrobiales; family Endomicrobiaceae; genus Parendomicrobium. Next base: position 428 of record JAISKX010000162.1, read on the forward strand.
GGAAGTTTGCTATAAATCGGGCAAAAAAATCATCAAGGCGGTCAATAATCTTTCTTTTGATATTAAAAGAGGGGAAACTTTTGGGCTTGTGGGGGAGTCGGGGTGCGGAAAGTCCACTACGGCAAGGGCGATAATTGGATTGGAGAAAATAAGCGGTGGGCAGATATTTTTTGACGGAGTTCAAATTGACGGCGGCAAAAAGGAAATTCACAAAAAAATTCAAATGATTTTTCAAGACCCTATGTCTTCATTAGACCCAAGAATGAAAGTGTCAGACATCATAGCCGAAGGCTTAGATGTGCATAAACTCTATAAAAGCAAAGAAGAAAGATTGCAAAAAGTGTTTGCTGTTTTAAAAGCGGTGGGATTGAGCGCGGACTATATCAACAGATACCCTCACGAATTTTCCGGCGGGCAAAGGCAGCGCATATCCATAGCGAGAGTTTTGATAATGGAGCCTCAATTTATAATAGCCGATGAGCCGATTTCTTCATTAGATGTGTCCATACAAGCGCAGATAGTCAATTTATTAAAACAAATCCAAAAAGAACAAAATCTAACATATTTATTTATAGCCCACGATTTAGCGATGGTCAAATACATTTCAGACCGCATAGGAGTGATGTTTAACGGACGCCTAATAGAGTTAGCAACTGCCCAAGAAATCTATGACAATCCCCTACATCCCTATACAAAATCCCTAATATCCGCCATCCCAATCCCAAATCCCAAGTCAGAACGCCTAAGAAAAAGGATAATTTACAAACCTCTTTGATGTTCTTTCCAAACAGTTTCAAACCATTGATTGGATTTGGGGATGGGGCGCGCGGGGCGGGCGGTTATTATTGTTTTATTGTTTGAGATTTGGGAGTTTAATACTTGAGCGCTAAATGCTTTGTCTGTTTCTATGCCGTTTTTTACCTTTTCTATATCATCCGCCGATGGAAGCATTATATATGAACCTCTGCTTTTGCCGCCTTGTTGGGAATAATATAGTATGGTCTCGTTTAAAAGACGGCTCATCAAAAGCATTTCTTTGATTTGAAATAGGCGGATTATTTCGGCGTCCGTATAAATGATTTTTTCTTTTGATATATCTTCAAGAGCGCAAATAGCCTTTTCTATGTTTTTGATTGGACGCAAAAATGAGGCAAAAAGACTATTATTGTCTTGCAATTTATGCAGTATTTCAAGGCTGTTTGAGTTTGCGCCTATTTGCGCATTATCAAATTCATTTTCAAACTCTTTTATGTTTTCTTGCGCTTTGCTTTTCATCTCATCAATATTGTCCAAATCATCTTTTGCATAATTTCCCGCTATAAATTGAGCAGCCCTAAAACCGCCCACTTGCCCAGCGTTTAAAGCGCTGCCGCCCGGACGGTGAACGCCGTGAGTTCCCGCACATTCGCCTATGGCAAATAGATTGCGTATAGAAGTCTGCCATTGACAATCAACTTGCGCGCCGCCATTATTGTGTTGAGGTAAAACGGATATTTCTAAATACTCTTTTGCGAGGTCTATATTATTGGTTTTAAATAAATTATATGCTTGTGGATTCATTTTCAATAATCTTTGTATGGGAGTTTTTTCAAGAGCGTTTGATGCGCTCAAATAATCATAAGCCGTTTTATCAATAGAATTCAAATCAAATTTGCCTATTTTTTCATCGCCGGTCGGATTGTGCATAAAGTCAAGATACACTTTTTTGCCTTTGACATATCTTTCAATGTAGACTGCAATATCAATTATAGAAGAGCCTTCGTCCGCCAATTTTTGCGGGTCAAAGGGCCATTGATATCCTTTTAAAAAAACCGCTCTGCCCAAATTTTTGATGTTTGAAAAATAAGAGCATAAAAATTCTTCTTCTTTCCCGTTTTCGTCAATGCTCACATAGCGGGGTATAACTTGTTGATACCCGCCCGAAAGCGCCCAAGGAAATTTGCAAGAACCTATGCCGTATTGCCATTCTGTAATATTAGAAAACATCACTCCTTCCCGCGCAAGAATGCCGCTTGAGCCGAAATGTTGTCTTGGATATATGCTATCGCGATAAAGCCCGCAGGGTCCGCCTATTGCAAAAACTATATTTTTTGAAAAATAAACTTTAAATGCGCCATTTTCAAAACACAAAATCCCATAGGCGCGGTTTTCTTTTTTGTCTATCAACAATTTTACCGCTCTTGTTTTGTCTATTATTGGGATTTCTCTTTTTTGAACTTCTTTTTCAAGACATTCAGTCATCGCTTTTGAAGTGTAGGGACCTATAGACGACGCTCTATAAGCGGGGTCAAAATCCGTTTTATAGCCGACAAATTCCCCGTATTCATTATGAGGAAAGTCCACGCCTATTGATACAAGATGAAAAAATTCCTGCAAACTGCCCGCCGCCTCGCATAAAGCAATGTCTCCATCCATTGAAGCGCCGTCAAAAAGGGTTTGAGCCATATTAAAAGGACTGTCATTTTGAGCGCCGGAATAAGACAATTTATAATATGTCTGTTTGTCAGAGCCAGTATTTCGCGAAATTCCCGCCAAACGGTTTTCCGTAATAATTGCCGAATTTTTGACGCCTTTATCAAAAAGGTGAACGGCGCAATTATATCCCGCCGCCCCGCTGCCTATAATAAGAGAATCAAAAACTTTTTCTTGAATTGATAAATCCTTCCCTAAAAATTTGTTTTGCATACCCAAACCTCCTTCAGAGAATGACAGGCGCCCCTTTGCCAAACGAATTTTAACATTTTTGCAGTGTAAAGGAATAAACTTTCAGTTGTGTTGAAATGAAATAGAGAATTTATATTTTGCGTTTGGAGCGCAGATATATCTGATTAAGTCGGCGGCGCTCTTTGAAATACATTTTAAAGAAGAATAATAATTTTGAAACTTTATAAAAAATTAAGGAGGCAAGATTATGAAACAGATTTTGAGTATGGCGGCGGCAATTGTTTTTGTATTGGATTTGGCGGCGGCGGGTTTGTTTGCTTCAACGACAAATTATGTCAATAATTCTTGGACTTTTAGCAATAATATGACTTTT
>JAISKX010000169.1 GCA_031260765.1 Endomicrobium sp.
GTCCACTCTAACAAATCGTCTGATTCTTTGGGCGACAGCGTCGTGACCATAGATTTCCTGGTTGACAATTCTTTCGGCGTCGCCGGCTTACCGCCAGTGCGGGCAACAGCCAATTCAACCGTTTTCCCTTTAATAACGATTGTTTCGGATACGGCATTAGCCGCAACCGCATTTTTGTCCGGGTCTTTTACTATTGCGTTTTTGATCAAAATACCCGCAACAATAACAAGAATAAACCCGAATACAATCAACAAACCTTTGGGGCTCTCTTTTTTACTTTCTGTCATAAGTTCCCTCCTTTTATAGTCCTTTTCGGACTTATTTTCCAATAAGATATTTTTATTATGACTATTGTAAATAGATAAAAATATCTCTATCGGTTTATATTTTTATGCGCCATTTTTATAGATATATCCAAGCGCAGAAATGAAAAACTGCTTGGTTTTACAATATTTCAAGGAGGGAAAACAACTGCCGATTTGCGTTTTTATGGATTATTTATGCTTTTATCTCTTTATTTTTTCATCGCTCTCATTGAATTTAAGACTGCTATTAGGGCTACGCCTACGTCGGCAAAAACTGCAAACCATAATTGAGCCATGCCTAAAGCGCCTAAAACCAAAACAATCGCTTTTATTGATAGTATGAAAATTATATTTTGCGAAACGATTTTCTTTGTGTTTTTGGCGATTTTTAGCGCTGAGATGATTTTTGAAGGCTCATCTGTCATAAAGACAATATCCGCAGCCTCAATAGCGGCATCGCTGCCAAGAGCTCCCATAGCTATTCCTATATCCGCACCGGCTAAAACAGGGGCGTCATTTATGCCATCCCCCATAAAAACCAAAACACCAGATGCGTTTTCTTTGATTTCTTGGAGTTTTTGCGCTTTTTGATGAGGGAGAAGCCCGCTGTGGAAATCGTCAATTTGCAAATATTGAGCCGTCTCTTGAGCGATAGCATTCACATCGCCTGTCAGCATTGAAGTTTTGATATTTGACTTGCGTAAATATTCTATGGTTTGGCGGGCGTCTGATTTAATCTCATCGGCAATTTCTATAAAACCCGCATAGGCGCCGTCTATAGCTATATAGACTATAGCCGCCGCGCTTGAGGCTTGCTGAGCATTTATAGAAAATTGTTTTAATAAAGAAGCATTGCCGACGGCTATATCTTTTCCGTCAATTTTAGCTATTATGCCCAGCCCCGCATATTCCTTATAATCTTTGATTTTGCCTTCATCTATTTGCTCTTTATATGCTTCCTTTATAGATAATGCTATCGGATGGAGATTATAATATTCGCAATAAGCGGCATTTTTTAACAATTCATCTTTGCTGAAATTGTTTTGCGCTTTGACGGATAAAACTTTAAATTTTCCTTTTGTGAGAGTGCCTGTTTTGTCAAAAACCACATCGCTGACTTTGCTTAAAGCCTCCATATAATTTGCGCCTTTGACGAGAATGCCTTGTTTTGACGCGCCGCCTATGGATGCGAAATAAGTAAGCGGTATAGAAATTACCAAAGCGCAAGGACAGGACATCACCAAGAAAATCAAAGCCCTGCCAATCCAAACTTCAAATGATGCGCCGGTTATAAGAGGCGGTATTAAGGCAAGCAAAACGGCAAGAGCCACCACTATCGGCGTATAATATTTTGAGAATTTTGTGATGAAGTTTTCAGTCTTGGATTTGTTTTCAGAACTTTCGGCAACCAAATTTAGAATTTTAGATACCGTTGATTCTTTAAAGAGTTTCTCCACTTTAATAGTCAAAATAGAACTTATATTGATAGCCCCTGACAGAACAAAACTGCCGGCAGACACATCTTGCGGCAAAGACTCTCCGCTTAAAGCCGACATATCAATAGACGAAACTCCGTCTATCACAGAGCCGTCCAAAGGGATTTTTTCTCCCGCTTTTACCAAAATTATATCGCCGACAATAACGGTTTCAGGCATGACTTTTACAAATGCTCCATCCTTTTTGACAAAAGCAAAATCCGGACGAATTTTCATCAAATCTTCAATAGAATCTTTTGATTTATCAACAGCCAAATCTTCAAAATACATACCTATTTTATAAAAGAGCATCACAGCGACGGCTTCAGGCTCTTCCCCTATAATAAAAGCGCTGATTGACGCTATAGACATAAGAAAATTTTCATCAAAAACTTTTCCTTTTAAGATATTCTTAAAAGAAATAAGCAAAACTTCCCAGCCTATAAGCAAAAACGCCGATAAAAATAAGATAGTATCCGTAACAGACTCAGTCCTAACAAAAAAAGCGCTTACAAAACACAAAACTCCAAGCGCGCTAAGAAGCCGTTTATAAATGCTTTTGCTATTATTATGTTCATGCTCCCCGCAGCAAGAGCAGGAACAGCTCTCATTTTTATTCATATAATTCTCCTATATGTTCAAATCCTCCGTCTATAATGTGTTCCACATGGTCGTCGCTTAAAGAATAATAAACCATTTTTCCATCTTTTCTAAATTTCACAAGCCTCGCCTGCTTTAAAATTCTCAAATGGTGGGAAATAGAACTTTTTGTCATATTAAGCAGCGCCGCCATATCGCAAACGCAAATCTCTCCATGTCTTAGCGCCCAAAGAATTTTAAGCCTTGACCCATCCCCAAACACGCTAAAAAACTCCGCAGTATCTATAACTTTTTCTTCCTTAGGCATAAGTTTTTTCAATTTCTTGACGACAACATCGTTAATAATATCGCAATCACACACCAAAACCATTTCCTTTTTCTTCATAAAACCCCCTTAAATTTATAAATACAGTTGAACAATTGTTCAACTGATGTGCGATTGTAATCTAAAAAGCCGCAAAAGTCAATGATTGAAAAACTGACAAATAATAAAATCAATGACGAACTGAATTTTTAACCGCAAAAACTTTATTGAATTTACTATAATCATTATCAGAGGTTTTTATCCATAGCTCGTCACGCCGCAGCATAACAAAAACAAACGCTCTTTCTCATAGGAGAGGGCAATATTAAAAAGGAGGCGCTAAATGAACATAGACAATGAAATCATTCAATGGCGCAGGTATTTGCATCAAAATCCGGAGATTAGCGAC
>JAISKX010000186.1 GCA_031260765.1 Endomicrobium sp.
AAGCAATATCCTCAGCCTACCCCATTCCGCAAGCAGAAGAGAGCAAAGATGAAATTCCCCTCTACGGAGGGGTGCCCGCAGGGCGGGGTGGTGCCGTTGCTGTTGACGCAGTTAATCCCGAAGATAATTCCGATTACGCCCCCCTACGCCTAATAGTGGCAAAATTCAGCCAAAAAGAATACAAAGTCAATGCTCAATCCCAGCGAATATTAAAAGTCTTAGCCGAAGAAATCAAAAAGAGCCGCTATATGCGTGTAATAGTAATAAGCAAAAGCAGCCGCTCAGTAAGAATGGAATTAGCCGCAAGAAGAGCCAAAAGCGTCTATGACGAGTTATACAAAAACGGGGTGAACATAGACAGAATGGAATATGTTGACATAGGTTTAGAAGAGGTTTCCAAAAACTTAGGCTTAAACCCCTCCGACTTCAAAACCAACAGAGTAGAAGTAATCGTTGAGTATTTGCGATAAAAAATTGACAAATATTTTACTTTGTGATAAATATAGCCCGCTTTTAAAAATTGAATAGCAAATGAACAAAGAAGTTCAAGTCTTTTCTGGGCGCAAAAACCCTCAAAATCTCTTGAACTTTTTTTTGTGAAAGGAGGTTTATTATGTCTGGTGACACTGGGTTTATTTTGATTTGCGCGGCTTTGGTGTTTATAATGACGCCGGGGCTTGCATTGTTTTACGGAGGGTTGGGGCGGAGAAAGAATATGGTCAGCAATATGTTCAACTCTGTTTTTGTATTGGGATTGGGAATTGTTTTGTATGCGCTGATTGGTTATTCTTTGTCTTTTGGAGAGGGCGGGGGAACTTTTATAGGCTCGCTTAAAAATATAGGTCTTAGCGGTATAACAAAAGATTCTATGTATAGCGAGACTTTGCCTACTTATGCTTTTATCGCTTTCCAAATGATGTTTGCTTTGATTACGCCGGCGATTATAACAGGCTCTGTAGCTGGCAGGATGAAATTTAAGGCTCTTTTTATTTTCATCTCTTTGTGGTCTGTTCTCGTGTATTATCCTCTTGCCCACATGGTTTGGGGCGGAGGCTTGATAGGCGCAAAAATAGGCGCTTTGGATTTTGCAGGCGGAGATGTAGTCCATATAAGTTCTGGAATGACGGGTCTTATTCTTGCAATAATTCTCGGCAAAAGATATGGATATTCACAGATTTCTTACCGCGTCCACAATATACCTTTTGTAATGCTCGGCACGGGTTTGTTGTGGCTTGGATGGTTCGGTTTTAATGCCGGCAGCGCTCTTGCGGCTGATGGTCTTGCCGCTCACGCTTTTATGACCACTGCTATTTCTGCGGCGGCGGCTTGTCTTGCATGGATGTTTATAGATATAGTCAAACAAAATAAGCCAACTATGATAGGCGCTTGCACAGGCGTTCTCGCCGGACTTGTGGGCATCACGCCTGCGGCTGGTTTTGTATCTATGTTTAGCGCTTTGATTATTGGAATTTCCACAAGTTTTGTTTGCTATTTCGGTATTGCCCTCATAAAGAAAATTCTAAAAATTGACGATGCTTTGGACGCTTTCGGCTGTCATGGTTTAGGCGGAATATGGGGAGGAATTATGACAGGCGTTTTGGTAGAGCCTTCTCTAAATACAGTCAGAGAAGGAGCAGGCGGTTTGATTTTCGGCTCTTTTGAGCAATTGGGCGCTCAGATTTTGGGGATTTTAGCGACTTTTGTGATAGTGATAGCGGGCACTTTGATTGCTATTGCCATCACAAGAATATTTACTCCGCTTCGCGTATCTAAGAGAGATGAGTCTATCGGCTTAGATACTTCCGAGCATGGAGAAAATGCCTATCCGTCATTCTTAGGATTAGACTAACATAGGAGAATAAAATGATAAAAATTGAAGCCATAGTTCGTGAAGATAAGTTTGAAGACATAAAAGAAGCGCTGAGTAAAATTGAAGTCAATGGCATCACAGTATCTCAAGTGATGGGCTGCGGCAAGCAAAAAGGCTATAAAGAATTGGTGCGCGGTATGGAAGTGGCAATCACAATGCTCCCAAAAATCAAATTTGAAATAGTGGTTTCCAATGAAGAATGGGAGAAAAAGACCATAGCCGCAATATCCGCCGCCGCCTTTACAGGCAATCCCGGAGACGGCAAGATTTTCAGCTATGACCTAAGAAGCATAATGAGAGTGAGAACAAAAGAGACAGGAACTGCGGCGATTAATTAAATCAATATAAAGCAAGGGCTATCAATATATAGACTCGCCAAGTCTTATGACATATCTCAAAGAACAAAACCCGCGCATTGCAATCCGCTCATCATTAATTGATTATGCTGTTCACAATCAAATTTACGAAATTCCTTTGCCCTTTATCAGAAATTTTAGCGAGATTATAAGTCAATAATCTGCGCTTTTTTAATTGAATTTAGCATTCTATTTACATAGCGATTTGTCAATCAAAAATAACGCTAAACGCGCTATTTTGAAATAAAATATAAAACTGATAAAATCTGCCTGTTTCAAATATAAATAGATATATGTAGTTCATATATAATTGTGTCGGTGATGCCGACACAATTATTTTGTTGAAAAGACGAAATTTTGTTAGGGGAAAAATGTCAAAAATAGAAATTAAAAATTTCAATCTTTTTTATTCTGATTTTCAGGCTTTAAAGAATATCAATATCTCTATTGAAGATAAACGGATTACCGCTATGATAGGACCTTCTGGATGCGGCAAGTCAACGCTTCTTCGTTCTCTCAACAGAATTAACGATACTATTGATGGAGTAAGAGTTGAGGGCGAAATAAATATTGACGGCGAAAATATATATGCTGAAAAAATCGATATAGATATTTTGCGCCGCAATGTCGGCATGGTATTTCAAAGACCAAATCCTTTTCCGATTTCTGTGCGCGATAATATAGCTTTTGGTTTGCTTGTCAATAGAATTGCTTCAAAAAAATCTGTTATAGACGAAATAGTGATGCAGTCCCTTGCTTCTGTTTTATTATGGGACGACATAAAAGACAAATTAAAAAAATCCGCTCTTTCATTGACTTTGGAGCAGCAGCAAAGGCTTTGCATAGCAAGAGTGATAGCAGTCCGTCCAAAAATAATTTTACTTGACGAGCCATGTTCTTCATTAGACCCAGTCTCAACGCAAAAGATAGAAGAGTTGATGATAAAGCTAAAAGAGCAATACACAATAGTAATAGTAACTCACAATATGCAGCAAGCCGCCCGCGTATCAGACGACACAGCCTTTATGCTTCTGGGCGAGTTGATAGAATTTGATAAAACAAGCAAAATATTCACAAACCCCAGCCAAAAAGAAACCGACGATTATGTCTCGGGAAGATTTGGATAAAAGGCAAGGACAAATAGTCCGTAGGCTTAGAAAGGTTTGCCTCGCGAATACAAAACAGGATTTATAAATATGTATGAAATCAATGTTGATTCACTTTGGATTATTAAGGAAAGGGATAAATCGGGCAAGCATAAGAATATTTATCATGGCAATTTCATACCTCAAATTCCTAATCAATTGATTAGGAGATATACAAAGGAGCAGGATATTGTTTTTGAGCCTTTTTGCGGGAGTGGAACTACTTTATATGAATGTGAAAATCTGCACAGAAAATATATTGGTTTTGATATAAATAGCGAAATTGTTGATTATGTAAAGTCCAATATGAAAAGCAGTTCTTATAAAGATTATAGCGTCAGTTGTTTGAGCGCTTTAGATAAAGGCGCTGTGGATAAGGCATTTTTGAATGCTCAAAAAAAATTACATTTTGATATGGTTCAGCAAATTATAATGCATCCGCCGTATATGGATATTGTTAAGTTTAGCCAAGAACAAGATGATTTGTCTCAAATAAGCGATTTAAAAACATTTTTGGAAAAGTTAAAAATTATTTGTCAAAATTGTCTGCCTTTTTTAGAAATAAATAACTATTTTGCATTGGTAATAGGCGATGTATATAAAAAGAGCGAAGTTGTCCCCTTGAGTTTTTATTGTATGGATATGCTAAAAAGAAACTTTAAGATTAAATTGAAAGGGGTCATTGTCAAAAACATTGAAGGCAATAGGGGAAAGTTAGGAGTCAACGGCATTTGGAAATATAGAGCGTTAAAGAGTGATTATTTTTTATTTAAACACGAATATATTTTTGTATTTAAAAAGGAGTTTTAAATAATGACTCAAAAAGAATTGTTTTTAGAACTTGCACAACCTAATGAAAATGGCATAAGTCGTTGGGTTTCCGTTGAGGAATTTGTCGGTAAGTATAAAGAATTAAAACTTGGCAATGGACTTTCGTGGGGGAGGGGCAGTTCTCCTTTGGCAAAAGAATATATTATTAAATCAGAAAAGAAAGGTAATAAAATAGTAGCGATTAAATTGGATGGATTAAAACAAGAAAAATCTTTTAATCAGCATATTTCCCCGAACATAGTGAACTATTATAAAAATCAAAACTGTGTAATGCTTGGCATCAATGGTAAATCTGAAAACACGAAAATAGAGATTGACCATAAAGATGGGAGAAAAGACAATAGTAGAGTTTCAAACATTGAAACTCAAAATTTTGAAGATTTCCAACCTCTATGTAAAGCGGCAAATGATGTAAAAAGGCAGATATGCAAAAAATGTAAAGAAACGAAT